>CAJXRM010000062.1 GCA_913059205.1 uncultured Flavobacteriales bacterium | reverse complement strand
CTGCCTGTCTCGTGGGCTCGGAGATGTGTATAAGAGACAGATATGAAACAATACGGTGGAAAAATTTATATTGTCGTCAACGTTTCAAGTACGATAGAAGTCATGGACGCCACAACGTTTAAGTCTATTCACCAAATTTCAATGATAGCTGGGGGAACTGCAAAACAACCAAGAAGTTTGGCGTTTTACAATGGAAAAGTATACGTCACCTGTTATGACGGTTACGTGGATGTCATTGATACAACGAGTCTCAATATTACGCAACGTATTCCAGTTGGCTCAAACCCTGAAGGGCTTTCCGTTTCAAATAATAAATTATACGTAGCGAATTCGGGGGGATTAAACTTTCCAGTACCAGATTCAACGGTTTCGGTTATTGATTTAAGCACGCATACAGAGATTAAAAAGATAACGGTTGGAATGAATCCAGGCGGAGTGATAACGGATAGTCAGGGGGATGTATATGCTATTATACGAGGTGATTATGCAGGAGTTCCTTCACGGATGGTCCGCATAAATACACAAACGGATGAATTGGCAGAAACATTTCCTTTTGATGCATCAGGAATGTATCCTATGAATGACGATTTTTTGTTGTCTTTTTATAATTACTCTACAAATGAAAGTTCGATCGGATTGTTTAATCCAATTTCGGAAACATTAATTTCTTCAAACTATATAAACACAGCGGGAATTACAACGCTTTATGGTATGAAATACAACGCGTCAAAAAATACCATATTCATTCTCGATGGAATGAATTATACAAACACAGGTTATGTGCGAGAATACAGCACATCTGGTGTTGAATTGACAAATTATCACGTTGGATTAAATCCTTCTAAAATTATTTTTAAATGAAAATTATATTCATCCTTCTATTGCTTTTAAGCGGATTTGTATCGGCTCAATCATTTGCTCCACTTCCAGGAGAAGCGGGATCAACAGCCATTTACAAAGATTCCTCCATAATCGCAGCTTGGGCCACGGGAGTGAGTGTTCAACGAGGACCATTGGATATTGCCCAACCTGGGAATGGAGATGCCACTTTTGGAACAGAAGCCGATGGAATAGGGGCGGCTGATGGAAATGTTGTTTCATTTGGTGACGGTGGAAGTGCAATAGTAACTTTTGATACGCCAATAGCGAATGGCCCGGGTCCTGATTTTGCTGTTTTTGAAAACGGTTTTGCCGATAATTACATTGAGCTGGCATTTGTGGAAGTGAGTTCCGATGGTGTGAATTTCTTTCGATTTGAAGCATTAAGTGAAGCACCAGAAAGCCCACAATATTGGAATGGTAGCTTTTCTGATTGTCGTTATTTCAATAACTTGGCGGGAAAATACAGAGCAAATTATGGAACGCCTTTCGATTTGCAGGAGCTAAGTGGAGAGTTTGGTCTTAATATCAATTCCATCACTCATGTAAAGTTGATTGACGTTGTTGGTTTTGTAGATCCAACCTACGGAACACAAGATAGCCAAGGAAATTACATCAACGACCCTTATCCAACAGCTTTTCCATCTGGTGGCTTTGATTTAGACGCGGTTGCTGTTATTCACCAAGGAGTACAAGACATTGCTGAAAACACAATTCCCAAACTATTTGTTTATCCAAATCCATCAAATGGAAATTTCACTATTAAATCGTCTGAAAACGGAATTTACACGATTACAAGTACTGCGGGACAGGTGATTGTTTCTGCTGCATTTTCAACTGATTTTAACGTAGATTTATCCAACTATCCGAAAGGAATTTATATTTTGCAAGTGAATAATGGGATTCAAATTGTCACTTATCGATTGATTAAAATTTAATGCAAAATCTTTCATCAGAATACTGGAATGAACGCTATAAATCGGCCAACATTGGTTGGGATTTAGGGCAAGTTTCGCCACCAATTAAGGAATATGTCGATCAATTGAACGATAAGTCCATTCGAATATTAATTCCAGGTTGTGGCAATGCCTATGAAGCAGAATACCTTCACCGACAAGGATTCTCGAACGTGAATGTATTAGATTTCGCAAGTGAACCTTTAGCCGATTTACAACGAAGAGTAGGAGACTTTCCTTCTGAGCATTTGCACCAAACCGACTTTTTTGAGCATGAAGGTCAATATGATTTAATCCTTGAACAAACACTTTTTTGTGCAATAACCCCAAGTTTACGCCCTAAATATGTTGAAAAGGTCAACCGATTGTTGGCTTCAAATGGAAAATTAGTTGGACTGCTGTTCAATAGAGAATTTGACGGTGGACCACCTTTTGGAGGAAATAGGAACGAATACGAACAATTATTTTCTAAAGAATTTTCTAAAATGGAAATAAACGAATGTTACAATTCAATTGCTCCGAGACAAGGAAGTGAGGTATTTATAAGAATTGAAAAAGATTAATGTCCGCCTTTTTGCTTGAACTTGTTCTTTCCATGAACCCACTTATTCTTTCGAACACCAAAGTTTCCATTTGAGTGTTTTCCGGGAATTGTTCTGAACACAATTCCTGCCGAATGTTGAAAGTAACTGGCATGTTTTGTAAATCCTATTTTTCCCGTTGAATGCAATTGAATTCCTAGATTTTTAATTATCCAAAAGTTCAATCCAAAACCTAAATTAACTGTCGGAGCATGTTGTGCGGTATTTGCACTGGGCCGGAAAGTGTAACCTCCTCCAAATGTAAAATAAGGATCGATCCAACGATGTCGAGGAGCATAAAGATTATAAAGACTATATTTTCCACTAATATCAATATTGTACAAATCACTTCGGATTCCAATAGTATCATTGATAATGCGATTACTTTTTAGAATTCCATATGTTGCGCTTACCTCAGCACTCCATCCGTATCGAAAATAGCGATCAACAGATAGTTTAGAAGGAAAAGGAGCAATGTTCCAGCTTGTTCCCAAATCAAACATTCGTTCAATAGGATGGCCGTTGTCATCGATTGCCGACCAGCTTACACCAAACATCCATTTATATGGTTTGAATATCTTTACCGTCTTCCATGGCTGAGCATACAAGATGGAGAAGACAAAAACACAGGAAATAGTTAGAATTCCTTTTAGCATAAATGATTCGCTTTTTATCAAATATAATCGAAAAAATGAAGTAATCAGTGTCTCATCGGTGTTTTTTCACCAGCGTTGATTTCAATTGTTAAATGATTCACTTTTGGCGGAACAGGGCAGGAGTAGCGGTAAGAATAAGCGCAATATGGATTGTATGCGGTATTGAAATCAATAATAAGTTGAGTGTTTTCTGGAATTTCAAGATCCATATATCTCCCACCACCGTAGGTTGTTTTCGCCGATGTAGCGTCTTTGAACGGTATGAATAAATAGTTTTTGTACTTCTCTTGTTTCGCTAGTTCAACATTTTGGTAGACTTCTAAACGTAAAGTATCATCATTATAAACAAAATCTAAATAGCCGTAACGTCGATAAATTGGAGTTCGTTCTGTAGAAGTAGGCATTTTGAATTTTTTACCTTTACTTTTTGTAAATAATCCTGTTATAACATAGTTTTCGTCGTGATCAAAATAAGTGACATCGCCTAAATGTTCAATTTCTTCACTATTTAAAATTCCTGTAGTGGAATCGCTCAATGCAGCAATATGTTCTTGTCGTTTGATTTCAATTTCGGATGCCGTCAATTGTCCAAATGAAAACGAACTTAAAAATAAGATGAATATTAGAAAATAGTTCATCGCGAGCCAAAGATTGAACTTCCTACACGGACCATATTACTGCCTTCTTCTATCGCAATTAGATAATCTCCACTCATTCCCATAGAAACGTGCTTGAATTCTGGGTTAAATTTAAAGAAATGACTTTTGATTACATGGAAATAATTTTCAAGAGTGGTAAACTCATGACGTAATTGATCTTCATTCTGAGTAAAAGTAGCCATTCCCATAACACCAACAATTGAAATATTTTCCATTTTAATGAATTCCTCAGAGCTTAATAAATCTTGAGCCTCTTCAAATGAAAGCCCAAATTTGGTATATTCTTGTGCAATGTGGAACTGAAGAAGGCAATTGATAACTCGATTGTTTTTTTTGCCTTGTTTGTTGATTTCAGTAAGCAATTTCACGCCGTCAACCGAATGTATCAACGACACAAAAGGAGCGATATATTTCACTTTGTTGCTTTGTAAATGGCCAATCATGTGCCATTCAATGTCTTTCGGTAATTCCTCGGATTTATCAACTAGTTCTTGAACCTTGTTTTCACCAAAAATACGCTGTCCGCAATCGTAAGCAACCTGTATGTCACTTACTGGCTTAGTTTTCGAGACTGCGACTAAAGTAACGCCTGCGGGAATTGTAGCTTGTATTTCTTTTAAATTCTCGGCAATCATTCGTTGATTGGATAAATTGTTAAACCACTTCTTAGTTTTGGTTCCACCCATGTTGATTTGGGCGGCATAATCAATTGGTTATCTGCCACACGTTTGACTTCTTCAATCGATAGTGGGTATAAAACAAAACCAATTTTAAAATCTCCTTGTGTAATCTTTTTTTCAAATTTAATTAACGGATATTCGCCACTGACAAATTCAATTCGGTCATCCGTTTTTAAATCACAAATACCGAGAATTGGATCAAGTACAAATTGCGTTAAAATCTCTGCATCTAAACATTTTACAGGGTGATTCTCGTCAATTATTTCAGGTTTACAGTTTAGTAAATACCAATTTCCTTCGATGCACATGGTCATTTCATGTGGGCGAGATGGTTTTTTCGCTTCAGACAGGGCAGAAACCTCAAAAATGGAAGTTAATTGCTTGATTATTTCCTTTTCAGAATGATTGTTCAATGTTTTTGCAAGTCTATTGAACTCCAAAATATTCACCTTTTCTTCGTTCACAAAGAAGGCTAAAAAGAAATCCTCATTTGGAAAGCTAGGTGAATTATTCTCTTTTCTTAGCTTTTTTAGTCCAGCAGAAGAAGCAGATCTATGATGTCCGTCCGCAATGTATAGAGCAGGCAGTGCTTCAAAAGCTTTTTGAATAGTTGATGTTTCTTCTGGTGTCAAAACCCAAAGTTCATGTTTTTTCAAGTCAGTTGTTGTGAACTCATATTCAGCGCGTTCTTTCGATTTTTGTTCGATGAAATCGTCTATATTCTTTTGTCCCGCATAAGACAAAAGAACCGGTTCTGCATTGAAACCAACTACGTTTAGATAATCGGTAAACATTTTTTCACGACTTGTAATCGTTGCTTCGTGTTTTTTGATGCTGTCATTCTCGTATTCAGCAATACTTGCGCCTGCAATTATTCCTATGTACTCATGAACTCCGGCCGTTTGGCGATAAATATAAATCGATGGATGTTTCTCTTGAATCAAAACACCTTTATCTCGAAAGAAATTATAGGATTCTTCCACTAGCGCAAATCGCTCAACTGAATTAGGTTCGGTTGTTATTAAACTACCAAATTCAGGATTGATGATGTGCAAAAAAGTAAACGGATTGTCTTGTAATTTTGCATGCAAGACTTTTTTCTTGTACGTGTAATACGGACGAGTAGCGACCAAGTGCACTTTATCGCGCGTTGGTCGAATAGCCTTAAATGGGTGAATTTTAGCCATTTATTCTATCAAGACTTAAAACGTTCCGAATTTCTCGATAATCAAAGATGCCAATTCAGTTCCAATTCGATCTTGTGCTTCACCTGTTGCTGCACCAATATGTGGAGTACAAGCAATTTTTGGGTGATTCAATAAATCTTTGCGTGGATTTGGTTCGTTTTCAAATACATCCAGTGCAACTCCAGCGACTTTGCCAGAATTCAAGGCTTCCATCAAATCATCTTCATTGATAACTCCACCACGTGCCGCATTTGCAATACGAACTCCGTCCTTCATTAAGTCGAACTCTTTTTTGGATATTACAGCTGAACCATCGGCTTGTTTAGGAACATGTAATGAGATATAATCTGCATTCCTTATACCTTCTTCTAAGGAATTGATAGGTGTAATTGTCGCAGATGCCGAAATTCCATTTCCAAGTTGAATAGTTAAATTACGAGGCTCAGTATACATATCAACAGCTGTTACATTCATGCCACAACCAATAGCGTATTCTGCCAAACTTTGACCTATTCGCCCAAATCCGACGATAGTTATATTTTTTCCTTTTAATTCAACTCCTTTACCGTAGTTCTTTTTTAATGTACTGAAGTCTCCCGTCTCCATGTTCTTGTACGAATCATTTAGGAATCGAGAAATGGCAAACAAATGTCCCATAACCAATTCTGCCACAGATTGAGAAGATGCAGCAGGAGTATTAATCACAGTTCTTCCATTGTCACGCGCATATTGAACATCAATATTGTCCATGCCAACACCGCCACGACCGATTAATTTTAATCCAGGACAAGCATCTATCATATCTTGACGAGCAACGGTTGCACTTCTAACAAGTAAAACACCAATATCTTCTTTGTTGATGTAATCAATTAAATCGTTTTGATTTACTTTATCTGTTATTACAGTATATCCTGCGTTTTTTAGAGCTGAAATTCCAGAAGCTGAAATTCCATCATTTGCTAATACTTTCATTCTTATCCTTTTGTACGTGTAAATTCTTTCATCGTGTCGACCAATACTTTTACGCTTTCCAACGGAAGCGCGTTGTACATGGAGGCGCGGTACCCACCAACTGATCTGTGTCCTGGTAATCCAACAATGTCAGCTCCTTTCCAAGCTGCATCAAATTCGGCATTCAAATTTTCATCAATCAATTTGAATGTAACGTTCATTTTAGAACGATCTTCTGTTGCTACATTCCCAGAAAAAAGTGGATTTGAATCAATTTCGCTATAAAGTAGAGCGGCTTTTGCATTGTTTTCCAACTCTTTCGCTTTTACACTGCCGTTTGCCAACAAATGACGCAAGTTCAACATTGCTACATAAACAGAAAATACAGGAGGAGTATTTGCCATTGACGCTTTGTCAATGTGATTTTTTAAATCCAAATATGATGGTAAAAACGGAGAAGTTGATTTCCCAAGTACATCATCTTTAACGATATACAAAGTCGCACCAGCTGGTCCAAGATTTTTTTGAGCACCTGCATAAATCAAATCAAAGTCGGCCACATTTATCTCTTTCGAAAAGATATCAGAGGACATATCACATAGTAATGGCAAGTCCGACTTTGGGAATTCGTGAAATTGTGTGCCGTAAATTGTATTATTCGACGTAAAGTGCAAATAATCTAAATTAGAAGGAATCTCAACGTTTTTTGGAATATAAGTGAATTGCTTGTCTTCCGAGCTCGCAACTACCTGTGTATCTATTCCAACTTTCTTTGCTTCTTTGATAGCTCCAGACGCCCATGTTCCAGTATTAATATAAGCTGCCTTCTTGGTGTCACGCATCATGTTTAATGCAGTAATTGTAAATCCAAGTGATGCTCCACCTTGTAAATAAGCTACAGAATATCCTGAAGGAACATTCAATGCTTTTTTTACCAAGTCGAGCGCCTCATCCATAACAGCAACATAATCTTTATGTCGGTGAGATACCTCCAAAATAGATAAGCCATTAAAATCCAACACTGCATCTGCAGCTTGCTTAAAAACGTCTTGTGGTAATATACATGGTCCAGCTCCGAAATTGTGTTTCATAATAAATTAGAAATGAATTGATAAATAATATGTTACAAAAAAGGCTGCCAAAACTGACAGCCGAACTATTTTAAGCCTCTTTTTTGGAGGACGATTTTGCAGTTGTCTTTTTCGCTGCAGGTTTCTTAGCCGCGGTAGTTTTTTTTGCTGCTGCCGGTTTCTTTGCTGCTGCAGGCTTCTTTGCCGCTGCTGGTTTTTTCTCTGCAGTTGCCGTTTTCTTAGTAGTAGTTTTTTTAGCTGCTGGTTTCACAACCTCTTCCTTTTCTACTTCTTTTTTTGGAGCTACTTTTTTCTTAGGCTTAGTACTCGCAACTATCGGGGCAGATGTTTTACGTTTTCTCGTTTTTCCATATGAACCACGAGCAATTTTTCCTTTTTTCGTTTTTTTATCTCCTTTCCCCATAATTATGTTTTTTGTTTGTTAGAATTATTTTGGTTATACAAATATATTAATAGTTTTCAAAATGACGTCGTCTTATTTCATTCTCAACCATTTCGCCTTCTCTAATAATTTTTGTGCACCATTGAATTTTAAGTGAAACTTGCTCTTCGTGAGATAATTTCCAATTAATAGTTGAATGTTTTAAATTGCGTCTAATTATGTTTAAGGCGATTGCTGCGGACACACTAATATTAAAACTTTCGGTAAAACCATACATAGGAATACTTACCAATTCATCAGCCATGTCTTGTACCGTTGAGGAGACTCCTTTTTTCTCAGTTCCAAAAACCAGCGCGATGGGTTGTGTTAAATCTAAATCGTTTATATCTTGAGTTGCATGCGGTGATGTTGCAACAACTTTATATCCTTTCGTTTTTAATTCATCAAGACATGTTGATGTTGGGTTAACACCATCACTATGAGTGTACAAATCCACCCAATTTCCTGCTCCTAATGCAATATCACGTTGAATTTCATACGTGTTGTTTTTTTCAATTGCATGTAACGTTTGAATTCCGAAACAATCACACGTACGTAAAACAGCTGATGCATTGTGTTCTTGGTGGATGTTTTCCATTACGACAGTTACGTGATTTGTACGTTCCATGGCAATTCTATCGAACATTTCCTGCTTACTTTCAGTAATGATGTTATAAAATGAAGCTAGAACTTTCTCATCTAAAGTCATAAAGGTGTTTTAAAGGGTTTCTTTTTTTATCACAAAGTCGCTAAGTTAATGAAGTACGTGCTTCTGAAATTAAGAACACTAAGACATCCATGAAATGGATGTTTGAAAACTTTGTGTACTTAAAATCTAAGTAGCACACTTCCATAACTTCTTTGCGCCTTAGCGGTAAAAATGAATAAAAATTGTAAATAATGATTCATTTATAGTAATAAAAAAAGGGAACCTTGCGATTCCCTTTTAAAAAACTCTAAGGTCTTCTTAGTTCACTTTAGCAGAAAGATCAGACCCAGCTTTGAAACGTACAACGTTTTTAGCAGCGATTTTGATTTCTTTCCCTGTTTGTGGGTTACGACCTGTTCTTGCAGCACGGTTAGATACTGAAAAAGATCCGAATCCTACTAAAGAAATACGATCTCCTTTTTTCAATGCACTTGTAGTTGCATCAACAAATCCGTCTAATGCTCTTTTAGCATCTGCTTTTGACAATCCAGCGTTTGATGCCATTGCATCAATTAATTCTGCTTTGTTCATAGTTTGGTTTTTTTAAGTTTGTAAAAAAATTATTGAAGCAAATATATTGTAATATCCTTGCTGTGCAAGTGTTTCATTGAAAAAAAGCCCAATTTTGTGGATAAAAGGGGTATTTTGTTGATAACAACGCTTAAAATAGGCTGATTTAGAGGGTTTTTCTTAAATTTTTACGTTAAGAATAATTCGCGAAATTGCTTGAACTACTCCTTTATAATAAGATCTTCAACAGAATTTCCTGCCAAAAACTCTTTAAAGTTCATTTTTCGTTTCCCTTCTGGTTGAATTTCTTTAACTATAAGATAGAAGTCAGCACAGGGAATAAGGATTCCATCTTCATTTGAAGTCAACTTGTTGTTAACAGGTGAAATTGTACTTTTTCTAGTTGAGAAAATTTTAAACGTTTTGGTTTCATCTTTCGTTGTATTAACTAATGAACACCACGCAGCTGGATAAGGGGAGAGTCCACGGCAAAAATTATGAACTTCTTGAACTGTATTGTTGAAATTAATTTTGCAATCGGGTTTAAAAATCTTTGGAGCTTGTTTTACATAGGTTAAATCAAAATCTCCTTGTGATATTGCCTCAACGTTTCCTTGAATTATTTTATGAACCGTAGAAAGCATTACTTGGGCTCCTAATTTCATCAAACGTTCGTATAAAGAACCAATATCTTCATTTTCACCTATTGTTACTTTAGATTGTTCAATAATCTTTCCTGTATCTATTTCTTTCTCAATAAAAAATGTAGTTACCCCCGTTTCTTTTTCTCCGTTCATTAGAGCCCAATTGATTGGTGCGGCTCCTCTATAATTTGGTAAAAGTGATGCGTGAAGATTAATTGTTCCGCATCGCGGCATGCTCCAGATTACCTCAGGTAGCATTCTAAAAGCAACAACTACAAATAAGTCTGCATCCAGCGATTGAAGTTCTTCAACGAAGTTTGCGTCTTTTAAATTTGTCGGTTGAAGAATAGGAAGATTGTTTTCAATGGCAAACTCTTTTACAGCACTTTGATGCATTTTTTGGCCACGTCCTGCGGGTTTATCAGGAGCGGTTACAACCGCTTTAATAGTTATTCCCTCAGAATGTAATTTTTTAACTATTTCTACTGCGAACTCTGGCGTTCCCATAAATATTATACTGAAGTCCTTCATTGTTAAATTTGTTTTTTCTGCCAATTAAATAATTTTAAATAACCATAAGAGAAGATTCCCATTACACTAAAATAGATGTATTCCACTGTCCAAACCCAATATAAATCCAAGTGATACACTTTAATAAACAAGTAAGCAAAAAGAATATACGCCAAAACCGATATTAATTCAACGTAAAATGTAAAACGTGTATTTCCGCTTCCATTAATTGTGTGGAAATAAACACTGCAAAAACCAAACAGGAATATTGATCCACCTACATACCTTAATATACTTGCACTTTCGGGAAGGAAGGCTTCTTCTGGATTTATCATTTGAATTAAATATTCTGGATAAAAGATCGCTCCATGAAAAAATATGAATAGGAAAAAAAGTGTCATCAGTTGTATTCGCTTAATGGCTCTTGGGATTTCATCAAAGCGCTGACTGCCGATTAATTGACTAATATAAGTTTTGGTCGTTGCTCCAAAAGCAAAAATAGGAATGAATGCAATAAAGTATAATGAACGAATGTTTTGTGAAATGGTTAATTCGTGAGTCCCCATTTGTTCAATCCATGCAAAGAATATGGTCCACGTGCTTAGCGCTACAATTCCTTGGAGCATAATGGGCGTTCCTAATTTTATCAATTCTTTGAAGGACTTTGTATTGTAGGATAGTTGAGCGAAAAGTTTATGCTCTTTTCTAGATTGACTTTTACTTAGAATTAAAATAAGAAACGCCATTCCTAAACCGTCTGACAATGTGGAGGCGATTGCTGCTCCTTCTAATCCCATTTCTGGCAAACCAAAATGACCAAAGATTAACGAATAGTCTAAAAATATATTGGAGCACGCGGTAACAATCGCACTGAGAAATACAACGGACGTTTTTCCCATTGCCATGAAGTATGCATTGATTGAAAGGGATACCATGGCAAAGAAAAGTCCATAGCCACGTATATTAATGTAATCGATTTGTCCTTGCGCAACCGCTTCATGATGTGCGTAGCTTTCAATAAAATCCGGTAGAATAAACTTAATTAGAGAGAACAATAAAAGGACAAGTAGGAAATTCGTTAACAATGTAGTTCCGAATATTCGAGCTAAAAGATGTTCTTTTTGTTGTCCTATTCTTCGGGCCATTAAAATTTGTGCCCCATCGCTCATTCCGACTAGTGCCATGAATAAAGTGATGTAAATTAATCCACCATTACCAGCAGCATCAAATGAAATAGTATCGTAGCGACTTAGAAAAGCAGAATCAGTAATTAAAACAACAGATTGTATAAACGATGATCCCATCAAAGGAACTGCCATGGCTAGTATGGAGCGATATCGAAGATCTAACATTTTAGTTGTTGTAAATTAGAGGCACAAATGTAGGTAAATCGAAATAGGAATGACAATTGACCAGCTAATTATATCAATAAAGTTGGTACTTTTGCTTTATAATTATCCAAGTATGAAATGTAAAATACACTTTTATTTACTGAATGAACATTTTTCTATTGAGCATGCTGAAGCGCATTACAATGGAGAAGAATCGGAAATGAATCCAAAGCATGAATGGGAGGATGAATTGGCATTGACAAATGAAGTAGATGAAGTGATTCAGCATGAAAATGCTAGTTATCCAATTCAAGGAAATATGCCTAATGGAGAGGCTTTTCATTTTGATATTCCTAAAATGAGATTACTGGAAATTACTTCAAAGGAAATACCATCAACGTTTATCGGTTGCTCAGAGAGTATTTTGGAAAATGTTGAAGTAATTAAAACAGATAGTGAATTTATTATAAAAGTCACTTTAAAAGAATTGGAACCAATGTCGAATCCTATTCCTGGAATTTATATAGCAGCTCAGGAATTCCCGAAAGAATTGATTTTTTAATGCTTGAACTGTTAAACATAGGTATTAAAAGAGATGATTGGGTGTTGCGCAACGTCAATCTCACCGTTGAAAAGGGAGAGATTTATGGAATAATTGGAAAAAGTGGAGTAGGTAAAACGACTTTGTTGAAGTTGATGGGTGGACTAATTGACGCGACCGAAGGTCATGTTTTATTTCAAAATAAAAAGTTGATTGGTCCTGGGGAAAAACTAATTCCAGGTTATGAAGAAATTCAGCTAGTCAATCAGGATTTTGCGTTAGAACCCTATCATACTGTTGAACAAAACATAAAGGAAAAAGTACTTTCTCGTCATAAAGAAGACCAAAAAGAACTAATTGAACAGTTTTTGGACTTAGTAGAGTTGAAGGATATTCGAAACCGAAAAGCGCATTTACTTTCGGGTGGAGAGCAACAAAGACTTGCATTTGCTCGCGCATTGGCATGTGAACCAGCTGTTTTGTTGCTGGATGAACCATTCGTACATTTGGATCAACGATTGCGATGGAAGATTTCCAACTATTTAATGGCTCTAAATCAGGATTCTAAAACAACGATTGTTTTAGTCTCGCATGACGGTTCTGAAATGATGGGTTTTGCGCATAAAGTAATTGCGATAGCAGAGAATTCTATTCAACGTATCGCTCCAACAAAAGATGTTTTTTATCATCCTTCAGATAAGAATCAAGGTGAATTGATGGGAGTAATTAATTCAATTTCCATTGATAATAAATTTGTGTTATTTCGTCCGAATGAATATCGAATTGATGGGAATAAATCCATAGAAGTTAATTTTGAAGCAGCAATTGACACTGGTTTAATGGTGTGCAATTACTTCACAACAAGCAAGAATGAAAAAATCATGTTAACTGCATCAATGGTCTTGGATAAAGTTAAATTTATTGAAATAGCTAAAAAATGACATTAAAAGAAAGGTGGACACTGATAAAGGAGACGATTGTTGAGTTTTTACAAGAGAAACCCATGGCACATGGTGCTGCTCTTGCATATTACGCGCTGCTTGCACTCGTGCCTCTATTGTATTTAAGCGTTACATACCTGGGCATGTTTTTAGGGCAGGAAGAAATGACAAAAATGATTTCGACTGTAATTGAGCAATACATAGGATTAAAAGATATTGGAGGGATTTTAGGTCTTTTAGATCAAGTCAGTTTTGAGAAAGGAAGTGCTTTTCTTCAAACAATTGGAATTGTGGCTTTGCTTTTTTCTTGTGCGGCAATCTTCAACTCTTTGAAAAGAAGTATTAATGAGTTTTATGATGTTGACGTTCCGAAACTAGACCGGAGAAAAATGATAATTAGTACTGTTGTGTCTCGTTTAGTATCTATGATTTTCGTTGTTGGAGCAACATTAATTTTATTGATTCTCTATTTTGTTGAAACCTTATTTTTATCCTTGAGCGATCAGTTTTTAGAAGGGCTACATGTGCTGCACTGGTTGTTTTCGGGCGCTGCTCGTTTTGGAATTCCTATTCTAACGAACGTTATACTGTTTACTTTTATATTTAAATTTCTTCATAACGGTAAAGTTCTATGGAGAAATGCAATGCGAGGAGGGATTGTCACGAGTACATTGCTTTATTTAGGACAAGTCTTGATTAAGTTTTATTTGTCCCATTACTTTTTTGCTTCTGGAGCAGGTGTTGCGGGAACGTTTTTAGTGATATTGGTTTGGGTGTATTATTCCTCTCAAATAATTTTCTTTGGAGCAAAATACATTTTTGTTTTGTCACGAATGAAAGGAACACCAATTCAATAGAAAGACGAAATTTTCATCAAAAATTGGTTATATTATAAGAAATGATTAATTTTCCAACATATTAATGATGAATATTTAAACATGGAAGTCGGGAAGAATCTTAAATTGCTTAGAGGTCGCTTAAAAAAGTCGCAAGAAGAAGTTGCCACGGAACTAAGTATGACAAGAAGTTCGTATTCTGGATACGAAAACAATGTTGCTCAGCCGAATATAGAAAGTTTGTTGCTTTTTGGAGACTACTTCAAAGTTTCCTTGGACGATTTGTTAAGAAAAGATTTCTCCGCCTTTAAAGAAAGCGATTGGGAAAAGTTTGATAATGGAATGAATGCGGATATTAAAGGTGCTAAGCTGCGCGTTCTTTCGACTATTGTTGATCAAAATAATGACGAGTTGATAGAATTAATTCCACTTAACGCAAGTGCTGGTTACACAGCTGGTTATGCTGATCCAGATTATCTTAAAGTTCTTCCAACGTTCCATTTACCTTTCTTGTCTCGCGATCGAAAATACAGATCTTTTCCGATTAAAGGTGATTCTATGCCGCCCGTTGTTGAAGGTTCATATGTCGTAGCGGAATTTGTACAAAACTGGATGTCAATTCGCAGTGGGACTCCGTGTATTGTTGTTACAAAAGATGAAGGAATTGTGTTCAAAGTCGTTCATAATTTACTGAACTCCGAACAATCTTTTCAATTGTGTTCAACAAATACTTTTTATGAACCGTACAAAGTGCACGCGAATGATATTCTTGAAATGTGGAAATTTGTGAATTATATTTCACCGGAATTACCTGAATTTAGAATTGATGATAATGATTTGTCAAAATCACTTCGTTCTCTGCAAAGTGAAGTTTCTCAGTTGAAGACAATGATTAAGAGTTAGATTTTTTTTAATGACGACTTTTATAAGGTTTGGTTGAATGTCACAAAATTTCCATTCTCCATTTTAACTTCCTCTTCCAGCATTAGCTTATGTAGGACTTGTTGTGTCAAGACTTTATCAATTTTTAATTGTTCACTAATTTCAGATGCTGTTGCCGGCAGTAGAGTAGGAACAAGTTCGATTAATTCCTTAAAAGAATGATTGCTTTTTAATTCACTTTTGCACACATCACAGGTCCCGCATTTGGCCATTTCAGACTCAAAGTAGTTTCCAATCATTTCAGATCGACAATTTGAAGTGCTGATGTAAGAAACTAACGCCTTTAACTTGTCCTCTTCAATTTTTTTTCTCTGGTTATAAATTGCACTATTTAATTTTAAATATCCTTCGGGAGAGCGCTCTGTTAAAAATGTGATTTGAGGTAAATTCGTTTGATAAACAATATCAATTACACCATATTGCTCCAGCATTTTAAGCTGTTTTTGCAAATCGGAATTAGTGATTTTTAAACGTTTCGTTAATTCAAATTCATCTATTCGAATAAAGCCGTCGAATATTCCTGGATAGCTGCGGGTTAAAAGTGTAATTAAGTCATTTACGCTTGAATGAGCGACCTGAAATTTATACAATGCAGAATTTCCAATCGAAAATTTTAATCGCGTTGGGTGAAATGATTTTTCAGTGAAATAGAGTGTTTCATTAATTTGTAACAGTTTCAATGCAAAATATGTTTCTGAAATAGGAATAGTAAATGCACGATTGAAATCAATAATATCAAAGTTATATGTTTCTTGATTTCCTGATCCAATTGCAATTTTCAAGTAATTGCAAACGGCAGTATAGATTAGCTTTACACGATCAGGTTCAGGGTATTTAACCTCCAATTGCTCTTTCATCACAGAAATGTCTTTCTGCTCCCAGAAAGCAATTGCAACAGAATTGTTTCCATCTCTTCCTGCACGACCTGCTTCTTGGTAATATGCCTCTAAGTTATTAGGTATTTCAAAGTGAAGAACATATCGGACATCAGGTTTGTCAATTCCCATTCCAAATGCGTTCGTTGCTACCATAATTTTGAGCTTATTTGTCATCCATTGCTCAAGCATATATTTTCTGTCTTCGGCATTTAAACCACCATGATACAACCCAGCGGGTAGATTTTGAGCGCGGAGTTGTTGAACCAATGACTTTACGCTTTTTCTAGTTTGACAATAAACAATCCCTGTTTCGGTGTGATTATTTCTACAGTAATCAATAATTTCCTTTAGTTTGTTTTCGGAAGGAATCACATTGTAGTGGACATTTTTTCGTTCCAAACTTCCTTTAAATTCTTTTGGATTTCTTAAAGTTAATTTAGACTTGATATCGTCTTGAACCCGAGAAGTAGCAGAAGCTGTTAGTGCAATTAAAGGCACGTTTGTATGTATTTTTCGAATTTCTGCTATTTCATGATAGGAGGGCCTAAAATCATGTCCCCATTCAGAAATACAGTGTGCTTCATCCACAACGATCAGTCCGATATTCATAGACTTGAAACGTTCTAGAAACAATGGTGATTTCAATCTTTCTGGCGAAGTGTATAAAAATTTTGTCCGGCCAAATCGCGCATTATCCAAAGTGATATCAATTTCTCGATAGCTCATTGCGCTTGTTATCATATTAGCTTCAATTCCTTTGTTTCTAAGATTACGAACTTGATCTTCCATTAGTGCAATCAAAGGTGAAATAACGAGTGTAACTCCTTCTAGGGCTAAACCAGGAACTTGAAAACAAATGGATTTGCCTCCACCGGTAGGGAGAATAGCAAGCGTATCATGACCATAAATAACGCTGTCAACAATTTCTTCCTGAAGCGGACGGAAGTCCTGAAAGCCCCAGTATTGAAGCAATATGTCTTTACTTTTTTCCACTCAACTTGCTAAAAGTCAAAGTTAGTTAAATATTATCTCCTCATCTAAGAAAATCTATTTGAAATCTGTCTTGGATTGCTTACTTTTGCGCCATACAACAAATCATATGTTAGACCAAACACTAGATATAAAAATAGAAAGAACTGAAAACTCTCGTTTGAGCAGTGTTGATTTTGATAATCTTCCTTTCGGTAAAGTTTTTTCTGATCACATGCTGGAAATGGATTTTAAAGATGGCAAATGGCAAACGCCTGTTATCAAACCTTTCGGTGAATTGAATTTACATCCAGCAACTTCAGCAATTCATTATGGACAATCCATTTTTGAAGGGATGAAGGCAAATAAAACAGAGTCTGGTGAGATCTTAATGTTTCGTCCAGACATGAACGCTAAACGTTTCGCTGAATCATGTGAACGTATGTGTATGCCTGTGCTTTCAGAAGAAATGTTTGTTGAATTGGTTCGAAAAGTAGTAGAAGTTGATAAAGATTGGGTCCCTAGCAAAGATGGATATGCTTTGTATATTCGTCCGTTCATGTTCGCTACTGATGACTTTATTGGAATAAAACCTTCTGACACATATAAATTTTTAATTTTCACTTGTCCTGTTGGAACGTATTATGCGGATCCTGTGAATGTGAAAATTGAAGAACATTACACTCGTGCATCATACGGAGGTGTGGGAAGGGCAAAAACTGCCGGGAATTATGCAGCATCCTTATTTCCAGCGAGAAAAGGACAACAAGAAGGATTCCATCAATTGGTATGGACAGATGGAGTAGAACACAAATAC
Organism: uncultured Flavobacteriales bacterium; assembly: GCA_913059205.1. Lineage (GTDB taxonomy): Bacteria > Bacteroidota > Bacteroidia > Flavobacteriales_D > Crocinitomicaceae > UBA4466. The sequence continues at coordinate 1,265 of CAJXRM010000062.1, read as the reverse complement.
ATTGAAGAATCAGGAACGATGAATATTGTTTTTGTAATTGATGGAGTTGTTGTAACACCATCGGAAGATTCTGATACGATTTTGCGTGGAATTACGAAGCGCTCAGTAGTTGAAATTGCTCAACATTGGGGAATACCAGTTGAAGAGCGAAAAGTTACTGTGGAAGAAATTATTACAGCGATCAAAGAAGGTCGTGTGCAGGATGCATTCGGAGCAGGAACAGCCGCGACGATAGCACCAATTGCCAAAATTGGATTTAGAGACGAAGTATTTGAGTTGCCAGCGGTAGAAACACGTGAATTATCAGAGAAAATTAAAAATTATCTTTCTGACGTGAAATGTGGGAAAATTGCTGATGAATTCAATTGGTGTGTGAAAGTTTAATTCATGCATTCACAACACATTGTTAAAAGCTTCTCAGAATTGAGAAGCTTTTTTGTTTTTGGAAGGAATAAGTATGCTATATTTGTTATTTAAAACAATTCTAAATAATGCAGTTAATTTTAGCAGATAGTAATGATTTAGTTAGAGTAGGGATTCGCTCTATTTTGAATAATAAACTGGATGTTGAAATTGTAGGTGAAGCTAAATCTAATCAAGATTTAATGGAAATGTTGCATTCGTTTTCAGCTACGGTTGTCGTGATTGATTATACATCTCCTGGCTTCGATATAGATGTTCTAGTTAAAATTAAATCGACTTTTCCGAATGTTTGTGTTCTTGCTATTACGCCTGAACAATCAGCACAAGTGCTCGTAGATGCTTTGCGTGCAGGGATTACGAGCTATGTAAAGAAAGACTGTTCAATTCCCGAAATATTGGAGGCCGTTACAGAAACAGCTTTGGGTAATAAGTTTTTTTGTGGACAGATTTTGGAAACAATTCAAGATGCAAATCTCGATGTGGACGATATTGAGGATGTTTTTTCATGTGAGGCCGTTTTAATCTCAAAACGTGAATGTGAGATTATCACCTTAATCGCAGAAGGGTTTACCAATCAACAAATTGCCGATAAATTATTTTTAAGCAGTCACACGATCAATACACATCGTAAAAACATTATGGCGAAATTGGGCGTTAAAAATACTGCTGGAATCGTTATGTACGCTGTAAAAACGAATCTTACTTCTCCGAATAAATTTCTCTTCACAGCGGATAATATTTAATACATTTCATTTTATTTTCGTACTTTTTGAACGCTTTATAATTAGAGCTGTACAGAGACTGTCTCTTATACACATCTCCGAGCCCACGAGACAGGCAGA
>CAJXRM010000061.1 GCA_913059205.1 uncultured Flavobacteriales bacterium | reverse complement strand
ATTTCTGCCTGTCTCGTGGGCTCGGAGATGTGTATAAGAGACAGCTTTATTACTAACGCATGCACATATAGATCATGTGCTCGGTTGTTCATTTATTCTATCGAAATACGACATTGATTTTTACATCCATAAAGACGATGTTTTCACTTTAAACGCCGTTCCGAATTATGCTCATGTATATGGTTTTCCAAACTATTCGGAGCCGAAGGAACCAACTCATTTATTGCAGGGCGGAGAAAAATTAAACTTCAATGGAATAGAATTGGATGTGATTTTTGCGCCTGGACATTGTGTTGGACACGTCGTTTTTTACAATAAAGCTCAAAATTTCGTTGTTAATGGTGATGTGCTTTTTGCCGGAAGTTTTGGTAGAACAGATTTACCTGGTGGAGATATGGAAGTTTTGAAGGATACAATTTTTAATACAATGTTTAAGCTACCAGATGAAACAATTGTGTTTTGTGGTCACGGTGGAGAGACAACCATCGGTCAAGAAAAGCGAACCAATTATATTTTACAATTTTAATCTATGCGGATAGCTGTAAATACTCGTTTTTTGCTTTCACTTAAAATGGAAGGTTACGGCTGGTACACGTTTGAAATTGTAAAACGTCTGGTCGAAAATCACCCTGAGCACGAATTCATATTTTTCTTCGATCGTAAATTTGATTCACGATTTGTTTTTGGTGAAAATGTAACACCGGTAGTTTTGAATCCACCTGCTCGTCATCCCATTTTATTTTACATCTGGAATGAAATTTCAGTGACCCGCGCACTAAAAAAATATAAAGCGGACATTTACTTTTCGCCCGATGGTTATCTTTCGTTGAAAACGAACGTTAAACAAGTTAATGTTATCCACGATATTAATTTTGAACACAACCCACAAGATGTTCCAAAGGCAATTCGGAATTATTTACGCAAGTACTTTCCAAAATTTGCGAAAAAGGCCGAACACGTAATTACGGTTTCCGACTATTCGAAACAAGATATTTGCACAACTTACTCGATACCTAAGGAAAAAATTACAGCAATTTGGAATGCCGCGTCCACAGTTTTTACACCTGTTAAGGAGCAAAAAAGAAAAGATATACAAGTTACCTATTCGAACGGAAAACCCTATTTTTTGTTTGTCGGTGCTGTCCATCCACGTAAAAATTTGAGTCGATTGATTCCTGCCTTTGAGCAATTCAAAAAAGAACATCCAGAAGACGAACACCAATTGCTAATTGTAGGTGAAGCGTTATTTTCTAATTCATTTGGAGAAGTTGTAATTTCGGAGGAAATGAAAAAACACATTCATTTTACAGGACATCTGTCTCTCGAAGAGCTTGCCTTGGTTATGGCTTCTGCGTCTGTTTTTACTTTCGTTCCTTATTTTGAAGGTTTCGGAATTCCAATGGTTGAAGCAATGCAGTGTGGAACACCTATTTTGGCCGGAAATTTAACTTCTTTACCTGAAGTTGGAGGTGATGCTGTTGTGTATTGTGATCCTATGAACATCGACGATATAGCAGCAAAACTAGCCTTGATTGCGAATAATGAAGCTCTTAAAGAAGAATACTCTCAAAAAGGATTGGAAAGAAGTCAACTATTCTCTTGGAACAAGAGTGCTGAAAAAGTGTGGGAGATTTTAATGGATGTATCAAAAAAGTAAATTTGTAACTTTGTAAAAACGATAACCATGTATAAGTTCACGATTCTATGTGTTTCTATTGCGCTAATTTCTGCGTGCGGATTAACAAAAAAAATTGAGATATCCTCCATAAAAACAGTTTACTTAGAACGAAACCCTGTCGAACCAATTCAATTTGGAGGAACAATTGAAGGGAAGGTTATCGCCCAATTGAAAGACGGAGAAGAAGTTGACATTACAAATAATCGAAATCTGACTTTCTTATCTTCCGATTTGGAAAAACAACTCGGGAAAAAGTATAAAATTGTAAAACACCCCAATTCCTTTTCTGATAATATTGCAATTGCGAACTACACAATTTCTGAGAAAGAAGAATCAGTGACTTATATCGACACCATACGATTGAATTTAAGAGGCGATTTAAAAGTAGATGCGAAAGCTCCACGAGGTACTGACGGAATAGATCAAAAGAACAGAAGTACACCCTTAGTTTTTAGAAATGGGAACGATGGAGATCATGGAACACCAGGAACAAATGGACAAGATGCAGGAGATTATCTTGCCTACATTTGGAAAGAGGAAACAGCTTATTATATATACATCCAAAATATTCAAACAAAGGAAGAGTGGAGATATAAAAGTATAGAACCAGGAATTATTTCAATTGATGTATCAGGAGGAAATGGCGGAAACGGTGGTGACGGAGGTGACGGAGGTACAGGAAAAGATGGAAAGCAAGATGGCGATAAGCTTAAAACGCCCGGAAATGGCGGTGATGCAGGTTTCGGTGGAGATGCAGGAAATGGAGGTAACGGCGGATCTGTAATTTGTTTTCTGCACAGCAATGCAGCAGAATTGGAATTAAAGATTTCCTTTAATGTTTCTGGAGGTGCTGGAGGACAAGGAGGATCGAAAGGAAAGCCAGGACAGCCAGGTAAACCGCTAACGGGACAGGCCGCAAGTTTAGTAGGAAGAAATGGAAGAAATGGCCGAAATGGATTGAGTGGTAACGATGGACAAATGCCACAAATCTCTATTCAAGAGTTTGATTATAGCGGATACAAGTAAGGATTGACCGAAATCAGTAGTATTTAACCAGTTTTACAATTACCGACCAAATAATGAAAGACACTTAATGCAACTCGACTAGATTGTCGTGAGCAAGTAGTTCTAAATCGACATTTTACTTTCCGTAAAACGGTGAAATCATTAAATACACAACAACACCTGTTGTAGCCACATAAAACCAAATTGGCCATGCGAAACGCGTCCATTTTTTATGTCGATCATAATTTCCTTGCCATGCAAATAAATAGGTGAACAAGACTATAGGAATAACAGCCACACTCAAAACAATGTGCGAAATGAGAATGAAAAAGTACACTGTTTTATAGTCACCAAGATAAGCAGTAGATTCGGATGTCATATGATATGCCACGTACAGCGCTAAAAACAACAATGAAAGCAACAATGCAAAACGGTTCAATGCGCGGTGAAGATTCATGTTCTTCTGCTTGATGGCAATCAATGAAACGACTAACGTAACTGCGGTAACACCATTAATAGTTGCATAAATTGGAGGGAGAAAAGATAAGTCAACACCCTTTATTTGTACCTTGAAAAGGATTGCAACAACTAAAGGAACAACGGCAGATAAGGTGTAAATGCCAATTTTTGCTCTTTTTAACTTACTTGGATCTTGGATAGTTGTACTCATCTTTTAATAATTTTCGTAAATCTTTTTGTAGTGAATCGACTTGCGCTGGGTCTGTTCCCCGATAGATTCCACGTACGTGTCCTTTGGTGTCTACCAACGCAAAATAATCAGTGTGACCGAAGCCACCATCTGCTTCCTCATCGCGCTCTGCGCCGTTGAAAAACTCTTTCGCCAATAGATGAGTTGCTTCTTCATCTCCCGTCATGAAATGCCAGTTTTTTCCTTTAATTTCATGAATTCCGATGTATTCTCTTAACCTGGTTGGCGTATCTCTTTTTGGATCAATCGAAAAACTCAAATATTGCACCTTAGAAACCAAGTCTTTTGTTTCTTCATTCAATCGCTTCATTTGGGATGTCATCGGCGGGCAGATTGTTGGACAGTGTGTAAAAAAGAAATCAGCCACCCACACTTTGTTCTTCAGTTGCGAAGATTTCACCAAAATTGAATCCTGATTAATGTATTCAAATTCAGGAACGACATGGTACAAAGTATCTGCGACTTCTTTCCCATTCACCATTTTGTAATCAACGTCTCGCTCTCCTAAAATTGGTAATGGAATTACTTTGTCTTCATTTGACGTGCAAGCAGTCAGTCCTAGAAGCGCGAAAAGTACAATCGTTAATTTATTTCTTTTTGGCATTGGCTTTTTCTTTATCGTATTGTTTGATAAGAAGAGCAACGTGTTCTTTCATTCGACGAACCATTCCCTCTGAGTCTCCAGGTAAAACCATTCTTAAGTGATTCTTTGTATCAACTAGAAGTTGTAACTCTTGGTACGCATTTCCACCAAAGTACTCTTCTCCTTCTTCTAACAAATTTTGACCATTGTTGGTCATATCATAAATTTCCTTCGGATCTCCAGAAGCTAACATCCAGACTTCTGGGTCATAACCTTCTACATTGTCCATAATCATATCTCTTACCCCCGTTAAATCGTCTAAAGGCTTCCCTTCTCCATCAGTAACAAATGAAATAATTCGAACCGAGCCCAATTTCTTTTTGTTTTTGCGAACGTGCTGGTAAATCAATTGATCAAGGTGCCAAAATGAAATTGCACAGCTATCTGGACAAGAAGGTTGTAAGGTGTTTATTAGGACAATATTGCCTTTCAAATCAGAAGTGGAATGATTCTTCCCTTCTCCGTCAACAAAGGTATACGATGCAACTTCACCGTAATCTTCAAGAACTTTAAACTTGTGAGTACATCCCCGAGAAGAGATGAATATTAAAATTAAAGCCGGACCAAACAAGATAAGGAATAATAAAACCCTTCTTGTTCGTCCGGCAGTACTTTTGGTTGCCATTTTTAAATATTGTTAGCTGCCGTAAATTCCCAGAGTTGTTCCAACTGCAGTTCCCTCGGTAAGCAGAATAAAAATCAAGTATACCATAAATACAAAATACGGTATAAGAATTACATATTTCAATGCTTTACGTTCATCACCGAGGTGCATAAATACCAAAACAATATATCCTGCTTTTACTAATGTTAAAATGATAAAGAACCATTTTGTTATCGTCCAATAATCAGAAGTTTGCTTAATCATCATACCACAAACAACTTCAATAGCTGTAATTGCAGTAAGTAATAATGTAACAAATATAATTTTCTTGCGGATTTTAACTCCAGCTTCTTCGCTGTGGTGTCCGTCTAATGAATATTCTATAATATCGTCTCTTTCCATGATAGATGAGTTTGAAAGTTAAAATTATACTAAGTAGAAGAATGTAAATACGAATACCCAAACTAAATCGACAAAGTGCCAGTAAAGTCCAGTTTTTTCTACCATTTCGTAATGTCCTCGTTTGTGATAAACACCTCGAAGAACTCCGATTAAAATCATGATATTAATCATAACTCCTGAGAATACGTGGAATCCGTGGAATCCTGTAATAAAGAAGAAAAATTGACCATATTGCTGTGGTCCGTACTCGTTTGCTTGCAAGTTTGCACCATAAACAACTCTTCCTGCTTCTCCAGAGTTAATAACTTCTTCGTACATTTTAGCAGCTTCTTCACCTTCGATGTGTTTACCGATTGCGTATTTTCCACCTTTCTCTTTAACGATTAATTCCATGTGCTCATTTGCCTTCTTTGCAATTTTTGCTTTCGAACCATCGTGTAAGTGAATGTATCCATTTTCAATTTGACCTAATTCAACAGCATGCTGATATTCGTGCATTAAGTCTTCCGTAATTACGTCTCCTTTTTTGTGGTGAGATCCAGCTTCTTCTACCGTGAAGTTTTCCAATTCACCAAAATGACCTTTTACAATGGCAAGTGAACCGTCAGCCAATTCAACTTTTCCGAATTCTGAACCGTGAATGAAGTGAGACCATTCCCAAGCTTGTGAACCAACGAAGAAAAAACCACCAACAATTGTTGCAATCATCCAACGAATAACTCCTCTTTTATCCATTCTGTGACCAGCTTCAACGGCCAATACCATTGTTACAGATGAAACAATAAGAATAAACGTCATTAAGGCAACATAAATCAGCGGGTAACCGTGACCTAAGAATGGAAGTGAGTTAAATGTCTCCTCACCAATTGGCCAAGAACCTAAATAATCGTGTCTTGTAAATCCGTAAGCAACTAACAATCCCCCAAATGTCAAAGCATCCGAGATCAAGAAGAACCACATCATTAACTTTCCGTAGCTTGTACTAAATGGAGAAATTTTACCTCCCCAAAGCGTTTTAGCATCAATTTGTTTCGTAGCGTGTCCAGCCATTTGTAAAAAATTTTATTTGCAAGTTTAATGAATAAAAAGTAAAAAAAGTAATAAATAGATCCATAAAACACCTAAAAAATGCCAGAAAATTGCTCCAACTTTTAATCCTATTGTGTTTTCAGGATTTATTTTACCTGTAAATGAGCGAATTACAAGTTTCGCTACATAAAATAAAGTTATAAAAATATGTAACAAATGTACAAATGTGATGATGAAAAGATAAGAAGAAGCTGTATCGGCTGATTCCATAGATTTCACCTGAAGATAACCATCAAGTTTTTTACCGTTCAAAATCAACTGCCTGTCCTTGTAACCCAGCTCTTTACCTTTGTAGTAAATATGGAAATCTTTTCCCAACTTACCTTTTGCATAAAAGTCACCTCTCAAATCGCGTACGTTGACAGCTAAATCCCTAAGACGTGCCCTATCCAAAAACTTCAACTCTTCTCCTTCACTGGTTAAAAGCAATTTATCTTTTACCGACATCGGTGTGTTTTGGAAGTATAAAATGAAATCATTACCGTATTGATTTACAACAAACGGTTTATTTGCATCCAATTCAAGAAATTGTGACATGAATTTTTGATAAGCTGCCAATTGCTTTTCGTTCATAACTTTTCCTTTCACTAAAAAGTCATTCCCATTAATTTCAATGAAGTCGCCTTTGTATTTTACTTCAAAATAATCGCCGTATTTCCCCTCTGTAACGATTATTTTACTGACTGGATGAATAGAACTATTAAATAATTCTCCGTAACCCTTGAATTGGAAATAAACAAATCCCACCCCTAAAATAAGAACTAGTGTGATGGCCGATTTCAACCCAGAAGTATTTCCTCGCTTCGCTAGATAAACCGCAACTTGAAATGCGACACTACTTGCAATGATAATTCCTGTGCTGATCCAAAAAGGAGTTGGCAAACCAATTTTCAACCAAAACGTATCTCCCATTGAAACGATATAGGCCGATGTAAGTCCTGCGAACAACATCACAACGCTCAACATACCTACATAAATCAAGTTTTTTTTAGACTTCTCTACTTGAATTTTATTGTCGTCGGATTCAAAATTATTCTTCATAATACTATAATGCTAAAAGTGTTTTAATCATTTCTGAATTTGCGTCAAAAACATAAACAAATTGAATAATTGGCAAATAAATGAACGATGCAAACATTAATTTTCGAGCGTCTTTATCATCACAAGTCAAAAACAACTTCCATGAAAGGAAAAAGAACCACAACCCAAGTATTAATGCAATCGCAAACGATACTAATCCAGTAATGTCCATCATCCAAGGCAATAAGCTAAAAGGAATTAATGCCAATGAATAAACAACAATTTGGAATGCTGAATTTTTTGATTTTCCTGATTTCGATGGCAAAAGTGAAAATCCTCCCGCTTTGTAATCGTCAAAAGAAACCCATGCGATAGCCCAAAAGTGAGGGAATTGCCAAACAAATTGCACGAAAAATAATACTCCTGGTATAAGTCCAAATTCACCGGTCACTGCAACGGCTCCAATCATTGGAGGTAAAGCTCCCGGAATTGCACCAACAAAAACGGCCCATGGCGATTTTCGTTTCATTGGTGTGTACATGAAAACGTAAGATACATACGCAGTAAGACCCAGTAAAGCAGAATACAAATTGATTAGATAAAGTAATGTTAAACCTGCAACAAGACTAACAATAACAACGCCATAAGCTTCATTTACTGTCATTTCACCTGTCGGCAAAGGACGATTTTTAGTCCGTTTCATTAGAATATCAAACTCACTTTCCCATATTTGATTTGAACCATTTGAAGCTGCTGTAACAAGCATTCCGCCAATCAAAAGATATAAAAGTGTGATATTCCATCCACCACCGACAAACAGGTATCCAGATAAAGCCGAAACAATCACTAAAGCTGATAGTCTAAATTTTGTGAAGACCATGTAAGTTTTTAGCTTACTATTCTTGGTCATTTTTTCTTCGGCACTTCCCATGGTGAAAATTTTGCTTCACAAAAATAACTATAATTTGGAGGTGTTCACTATGATTTTGGGCTTATTCAAAATAATATTTTTCAAATAAAATCACGAATAATTTGGTTTTTATCGAGGAATACTTTTATTTTGTCGAACGATAATGCATATTTGTAGTAGGATAATGCATTAGAGATCTACCCTAAACCATACTATCACAAAAAAGGGTGTTGATTTATTCAACACCCTTTTTTACGTTTCTACATGTATAAAATGTGATTATATAATCAACATTGCATCTCCATAAGAGTAAAATTTATACTTCTCTTTCACTGCCAACTCATATGCTTCAATCATTAACTCGTGACCGCAAAAAGCAGATATCATCATTAACAAGGTTGATAAAGGAGTGTGAAAGTTCGTAACTAAACCATCAGCAATACTAAAATCATAAGGTGGAAAGATAAATTTGTTTGTCCACCCATCGAACGGCTTCAAATAGCCTTCGGTTGAAACAGATGTTTCTATTGCTCGCATTGATGTTGTTCCAATCGCCAAAACTTTTTTCTTCTCTTCTTTTGCTTTGTTAACTCGATCAGCACACTTTTCAGAAATAATTACTTGTTCCGAATCCATTTTGTGCTTCGTCAAATCCTCAACTTCTACTGGTCTAAAAGTTCCGAGTCCAATATGTAATGTAACTTCTGCAAAATCGACACCTTTTAATTCCAATCTCTTCAACAATTGGCGAGAAAAATGCAATCCAGCAGTAGGCGCTGCCACAGCTCCTTCTTCCTTCGCATAAATCGTTTGGTACCTTTCTTCATCAGTAGATTCAACGCTTCTTTTGATATACTTCGGCAATGGTGTTTCACCTAATTTCGTGATTGCTTCTTTAAATTCCTCGTAAGGACCGTCAAAAAGAAAACGTAATGTTCTACCTCGAGATGTTGTGTTATCGATTACTTCTGCAACCAATGAATCATCTTCTCCAAAGTACAATTTGTTTCCGATACGAATTTTACGTGCTGGATCAACTAAAACGTCCCACAATAAACTTTCGCGGTTTAATTCTCTTAATAAGAAAACTTCGATTTTAGCACCTGTTTTTTCCTTATTTCCATACATTCTAGCAGGAAACACTTTCGTATTGTTCATTACCATTACGTCACCTTCATCAACGTAATCGATAATATCTTTAAATAATTTGTGTTCGATTTTCCCAGTTTCTCTGTGGATTACCATCAATCGCGCTTCATCACGATTTTCACTTGGGTACTCGGCAATTAGCTCTTCTGGAAGGTCAAAGCTGAATTGCGATAGTTTCATTTTATTCATAACAACGGTGCCGTTTTTATCGCCTCAATAATTAGAGGGATGCAAAGATACAAAAATTAACATTTTCAAAGGGGTGAGTTATGAATAAAATCTATCCATTCTTCCACAGACTTACTTTCATCAATGTTTTGATCTCCAGATTTAGTACGTCTCAATTCAATTAAAGTTCCACCCGAGTTTAACTTTTTTCCCAAATCATTTGCAATTGAACGAATATAAGTTCCTTTACTGCAACTTACTTCGAACTCAATTTCAGGTAAATTCGACGCATCAAATGACAAATCATAAATATGAATTGTATTTGCTTTTAATTCAATTTCCTTTCCCGCTCTTGCCAGATCGTATGCACGTTTGCCATCAACTTGTTTGGCGGAAAAAATTGGCGGAACCTGTTGCTGTTCACCTAAAAAAGATAGTCGCGCTTGTTCCAATAATTCAGTTGTGATGTGATCCACAGAAAATTCTTGATCGAATTCAGTTTCCAAATCATACGATGGAGTTGTTTTTCCCAAAAGAATTTTACCCGTATATGTTTTTTGACCAGCTTGAATTTCTTCAATCAATTTAGTATGCTTTCCTATGCATAAAACCAATACGCCTGTTGCTAATGGGTCGAGTGTTCCAGCATGACCAACTTTAATCTTTTTAACTCCTAGCTTTTGCTTTAGATTCCAGCGAATCTTGTTTACAACGTCGAACGAAGTCCAATTCAGTGGTTTATCGACAATAATCGTACTTCCTTCTGAAAACTCTTTAATCATATCAATTAAATAAGCTCCAACCAATTGCTAGTGTCCCAACAATGAAGCAATAGTATGAGAAATAAGATAATTTACTCTTTTTAACAATGGAAATCATCCAGGTACAAGCAACAATTCCTGTTACGAACGCTCCAATAAAACCAACAGAAAGAACAGAAAAAGAAATAGTATCCGCAGATGCTCCCGAAAGGACCTCTTTGAACTCTGAGCTCATCATGTCTTTGGCCATTTTTCCAAATATCAAAGGGACAACCATTAAAAATGAAAATCGCGCTGCACGAGTTCTGTCAATCCCCAAAAGAACCGAAGTTCCAATTGTTGCTCCAGAACGAGAAATTCCTGGCAGAATTGCTATGGCTTGGGCTATTCCGATTAAAATCGCATTTCCAACACTAACTTTCTTTTCAGAGTTTTTCGCTTTATCTGCAAGAAACAACAAAAGCCCAGTAAGAATAAGCATTGCTCCAACAAACAACAATTTACCATTGAAAAATGATTCGATTTCCTCATTAAAAACGACGCCGACAATCGCAGCTGGAATCATCGACAGAACTATTTTAACGGCAAACATAAATTCTTCGTTTACCTTAAATTGAAACAATCCTTTAAAAATTTCACTAATTTCTTTTCGGAATACAATTACTGTGCTTAATGCCGTAGCAAAGTGCAGAACAACAGTCATCATCATGCTCGATGAGCCAGATAATTCTTGTCCTTGCAACGCTTTGACCAATTCCAAATGGCCACTGCTGCTAACCGGTAAAAATTCCGTTAATCCTTGAATAATTCCAAGAATAAGGGCTTCAAGAAAACTCATAAAATTCTATTTAGAAGGCGACTTTGGCTTTTTCATGATTGCGTACATGATCACCAAGTAACCCAAAACAATCAACATTGGGGCAATGGTGATTCGCGTATGACTGAACAACTCCTCTGAACTGAATTCATTTGGATCTTCAGCAGCACCTCCCATCATTAAGATGAATCCAAGAATATTAATTCCCAAACCTAAAAACAACAATTTGTAGTTCTTTGCATTGAATGAAAAAGGTGCAGTTTTACTGTACTCTTGCAACGCATTACCTTTTTTATGTGAAGGTCTTGCTGTCGTAACATCATCAAGTAAATCTGAAGTATTCGACTCGTTTTGTTTTGTTGATTTTGCGCTCATGCTCCAAATTTAATACAAATCATCCAATTTCATTCTCAAATATTTGTTAAGAGCGAACCAGGTGGAAACCAATGTAATGATAATTCCCAGTGTTAGCAGGGAAACTAGCAGCATTAAGAATGTTTGAATGTCATAAGAAATTTCGATCGAATCAATTAAATTGTTCAAAGCGTAGAACAAAACAAACAATAAAGCCATGGCAATAATTCCACTCACCACCCCAATCGCGATCGCTTGCAATAAAAATGGCTTACGAATAAATCTTGACGTTGCTCCTACTAATTGCATTGTTTTAATGGAGAATCGTTTCGAATATAGGGCTAAACGAATGGTATTGTTAATCATTGCAACGGCAACTATAATCAAAAGCAGTGCAACCGCTCCAAACAAATACACGAATTGCTTGAAACCTAAATTAACGTTTTGGACGCTCGCTTCATCGTAACTTACGTCCTCCAATTTATCGCCATAAGCCGCTAATAATTCCTCTTTAATTTTTTTCATTCCCGCAGATGTTGCATGTTGTTCTTTTGGTTTGAAACCGACCGTCGGTGGAAGAGGATTTTCACCTTCAAAAATTGCTAGAATGTTGTCTTTATTTTGATCTTGTCCTGTAAATTCTTCAATGGCTCTTTCTGGGGAGACAAAAAACACTTCACTGAATTGATCCCACGTTTTCAATTCCTGTTCGACTTGTTTTATGTCGGCAGTATTCAATTCTGGGGAGAAAAATAAATCTCCTTGTAAACTTTCCTTAGCTTGTTTTTGAATATTCTCCAATCCAAAAATTCCTCCTAACACGATTCCTATCATGAAAAGAACCAAAGAAATACCAATTATTGTTGATGCATAACTGGTTTTTACTCCTCGTTTATTTAGTTTGTCTACGCCTTCGCTCATAGGGTGTGAAATTAGCTATTTCTATGAAAAGTACGCTTATCCAAGGCAAAGAGTTTTGAATGTCTAAATGTTCATTAACTTCATTTTAGTCGTTTTTAACTATCGTTAGAATTCCATTAACAGAGAAGCGTAATTGTGATTTAATGTTACTTTCGTTCAACAATTTCAAATAATTCCAAAATCTCATGTATATTGCATTCAATACATGCAAAAATCAACATTATGACAACAAAATTCCTTACAGACATCGAAATTGCTCAAGCAGCAACAATGCAACACATTACAAAAATTGCTGATAAACTTTCCATCAAGGAAGATGATCTTGAACTGTACGGAAAATACAAAGCAAAACTTCCTTTACATCTTATCGATGAAGCCAAAATCAAGGAAAATCACTTAATTCTTGTTACGGCTATGACGCCAACTCCAGCTGGAGAAGGAAAAACAACCACATCAATTGGATTAACGGAAGGATTGAATAAAATTGGGAAACAAGCCGCTGTTGTATTGCGTGAGCCTTCTTTAGGTCCTGTTTTTGGAATTAAAGGCGGTGCAGCAGGAGGAGGCTATTCGCAAGTATTACCAATGGAAGACATCAATTTGCATTTTACAGGTGACTTCTCTGCAATTGAAAAAGCAAACAATTTATTATCTGCTTTAATTGATAATAATCTTCAAAATAAAGTCGGAAACTTGGGCATTGATCCACGTACAATCAAATGGAAACGTGTAATGGATATGAACGACCGTGCTTTACGCGATATTACAATTGGTTTAGGCGGCACCGCAAACGGAATTCCGCGTCAAGATGGATTTAACATTACACCAGCTTCTGAAGTAATGGCGATTTTATGCATGTCTGAAAATTTTGAAGATTTAAAAACACGACTTGGGAATATTTATGTCGGTACAACCTTCGATAAAAAACCAATTTTCGCAAGAGATTTGAAAGCAGAAAACGCAATGGCCATTTTATTGAAAGATGCTGTTAAACCGAACTTGGTGCAAACAATTGAAGGGAACGCAGCATTCATTCACGGAGGACCTTTTGCGAATATCGCGCAGGGAACAAATACTGTTTTAGCTACAAAAATGGGGTTATCACTTTCAAAACACGTTGTAACCGAAGCTGGATTTGGCGCTGACTTAGGAGCTGAAAAGTTTTTAGATATCAAATGTGTATCTGCTGGTTTGAAGCCTGAAGCTGTTGTGATAGTTGCAACAATTCGAGCATTGCGTCACCATGGTGGAGCACCGAAAGAAGAGTACAACACACCTAGTTTGGAACGCGTTAAAAAAGGATTTTCCAACTTGGAAAAACACATCGAAAACATTAAGAAGTTTGGTTTAAATCCAGTTGTAGCGATTAATTCATTTTTCTCTGACAGCGAAGAAGAAATCAAATTTATTCAAGCGCAATGCGCTACAATGAATGTACAAGCAATTGTAGCAAAAGGATGGGCAGATGGTGGTAATGGAATGACCGATTTAGCTCAGGCCGTTGTTTCAGAAATTGAATCTGGAAAAAACAACTTCAAGCCGTTATATGATTGGAAAAGCTCAATAACATCGAAAATTGAAACAATTGCCAAAGAAATTTACGGGGCAGATGGTGTTGATTACTCCAAACAAGCATTGTCAGATTTGAATAAAATGGATCAATTGGGATTGAACGAATTGCCTGTATGTATGGCAAAGACTCAAAAATCGTTTTCTGACAATGATTTTCTTTTGGCCCGTCCTACAGGATTTAGAATTACAGTTCGTGAGTTTGAATTTGCTGCTGGTGCAGGATTTGTAATTCCAATTTTAGGCAACATGATGCGTATGCCTGGTTTACCAGCTATACCAGCATCCGAAAACATGTTTATTGATAACAACGGTAAGATTTCAGGATTAAGTTGATTGCAGGTTGCGGTAAATACTTTACCACAAAGAAGCAAAGAGCGCAAAGTGGGATTAACAACAACTCCCGCCTGCAAGAATACCAAACAGTATAAAGCATGCAATAAACAGAATTATAGGGACAATTAATTTTTTACCTAATTCACTGCTCCCAACAACTCGTGTCTGTGCGCGATAGCCACGGCTTCTGCTCTTCCAGATACGAGTAGTTTAGAATAAATTCTTCTTAAATGTGTTTTAACGGTCGATTTTGAAACAAAAAGGCTTGTTGCAATTTGATCATCGCTGCGCCCCAATGCCAAATAGCTAAGCACTTCAAGTTCTCGCTTGGAAAGAGACAATACCTCTGGCGGCAAAGGCTTGTCTTGAGCGTTGCTAAACACATTTTCAAGTAGCTTTTCTTTGTCTTTATAATTCAAATGCAAATTGTTTAATTCTTCTTCAATGCGTTTGTTTATCTTTTCAAGATCGTGCTTTTGCTTAGTGATTAATACTGTTTGTCCAATTAAAAGATTTGCTTTGCGTTTTTTTCCTTGGTAAAGAATGAAAACGACAATCAGAATACTCCCAATCAAAATTATTCCACCAATTAAGTAAGCCAATTGAACCTTCTTTTCTGCTAGATTTTTTTCTATACTGATTTTATCCAATTCTTGTTCCTTAATTTTCAACTTGTTTTTTTCGTAATTGTATTTCGCTTCCATATCAGCAACAGCGTATATGTTCACTTCATCAATAAGAGAATCGTTGTACAGAAAGCTAATTTGAAGCGCATTGTACGCGTCCCCCATTTGTTTTCGACTTTTGAATAATTCTGCTCTGCGAAAATAAACATCCTTAAGCGGCTTAAATCCACCTGTTTTTTGTGCATTGTCGAGCGCCAGTGTGTTGTAATAAAACGCTGAGTCCAATTCGTTTGTCTGAAAATAATAACCTGAAATGTTATTGTATAAATTAGTCACTAATTGCGCTTCTTCAATCTTATCAATCAACTTAAAAGCCTTGAAAAAACTTGCCTTGGCCTTTTTATACTCCTTTAGTTCAAGTAAGGAATTCCCATGGTTACTTAGGACACGTGCCAATTTTGTGGCGTTGTCGTGCTTCTCGTAAATTGCAATTGAAAGGTCATAATGTTGAATAGCCAATTTATAATCTTCCAAATTGAAGTATGAAATACCAATATTCAAATGCGTTGCCGCAATTCCTTTCTGATCGTCCAGGCGCTTTTTAATCACCAAAGATCGTTTGTAATAATCAATTGCTTTTTGATAGTTGTGCTGTAAATCGAAAAGCGCACCGAGGTTGTTTAAATAATAAGCTTGACCAATATCATTTTTGTCTTTTTCCATCAATCCCAACGCAAAAAGAAAATTATCTGCTGCCAAATCGTACAAGCCCTTGTTGGTATATGCTTTTCCAAGATTATTGTAGGAGAGGGATAAATCTTGTAAATCTTTCCAATTCACTTTGTACTTAATGCATTTCGTGATTTGCGCTATTGCTTTGTCATAATTTCCCAATGCTCTATTCAGTTCTCCTGCTTGATCTAAAAAATAGGTTATGTGAAATGTATCCTTCTCTGCAAAAGCCATTGAAAGCATTTTTTCTGAAATTTCAAGGCCTTCAACTTGATTAGCGAAAAATAAAGAATCTACTTTTAGTTTAGCCGCTTTTAACTGAGAGGATTGAGAAAATCCTGCACTAACAAAATAGAATGAAAATAAAACTAGTATATGGTATGCGTTTTTCATAGTGGTCTTTGGTCGAGAGTAAATGTAAATAAAAATTGCGAAAATCTATTCTACAAAGATCAGATCAAGCACCATTCTACTCAATCAAATTTTATTCAATTACTAGTTTTTTCGTGACGAAATTCTGATCTATTTGAACTTTCAAAGTATAAAGTCCTTTACTGCGATTGGACAAATTAATCTCCATAAACTGGTAGTTTTCCGAATTACTTTCAAAAATGATTTTTCCAGTTACATCATACACAAAAAGATTTATAGGACCAGGATGACCTGTGCTAAGATTAAACACACCATTGGATGGATTTGGATAAATTAATATATCGTTTAAGAATTCCTCGAAAATACCCAACTCCATTTCTTCGCAAATATCGTTTAAGTTAGAATCATAAAAAGTTTTTACTTCCCCCGACAAATCAATAATATGTTGAGCATTTTCCAAATGACTACCATCTCTCGCGTAAAGAATAGCATACGATTGAGTTATCACATCTCCGCTATTAAAATTCCCATAATTATGCGATGAAATTCCGATTGCATCGCCAGTTTGAGCACCCGTGCTATACGCGCTCCATTCTGAAGGAATATTTGGGTTACCAGAATACACGTAATTAGTAGTATTCATATTTAGATCAACCCATGGATTTCCACTTGCATCTAGGCCGTGCATTAAATTCCATTTTGCGTTTGTTGTTGCACCTGAATTATAAGGGACACAGGAATTCATTTCTTCTTCTAAACAAACTACTCCAATTGCAGGAGGATCAATTCCGTACCCTAAATAAAAAGTATTATTCTCATCATTGTTATCTCCATTGTAGAAAAACATACAATTACTTAATGAGTCACAACCATAATAATCATCTGAATAATTTCCTAAATCCGCATCAACAACGATACTCTGAGAAAACTCAGTATAGTCATTCGTACTTCTATTAATTGCTTTTATATCAACGAAAGTAACATCGTTTAGATAATCCGAAGTTTCGTATTGATAAAACATCGTATGTATTTCAATTCCTAATGAATCTGTATTAGTATAAGTATGTGAATGAGCAGCGTCATTTTGTATCATATATGTTGCACAACATCCTTTAATAAGTGGGTAATCTCCATCTTGAGGTCGATAAGCGCCATCAACTCCTGAAGGACCCAGAGGATTATCATAAAATGGTGCTAAAAAATAAGCTTGACCTATTGTAACATCACCGTGCGCTGGCCATGCATAAATTTTATTCATAATTTCCATTGAAGGTGAAGCTACATTTTGACATTCTTGAGGAGTTAAGAAACCCATACTACATTCCCACCACAATAGATATGTATCTATTTCAGATTGGCATATTTCCCACATTGAACTCTCCCATTGATCTATATATTGTTGTGTGTCATAGGTTCCTGGGCCCGAAATTGGTCCATTGAAAAGATCTGTTCCTTGCGTTGGCGAACCACCTTGGACAAAATGAATTTCTCCTAAATTATCTTTACCCGCGAACCAAAACTGGGTTGAATAAATTGCATAAATGTCCGAACCTTTCGGCACTTCATAACCCATAGACGAATTGGAATAATCGAAAAAATAAGTGCCAATGTCTGAAATATATGCGGAAACATTATTATGGTCAAGATTTGTGGAACTTATCTGCGCATTTAATGTTAAAGCCTGAAACAATATCGTGAGTAAAACGAGTAAAGCTTTCATAGAAGTAGATTTTAAAGAAATATAATACAATTAAATCATATAAACCTATGATTCAGTAGACAATAATCTAAACTGTAAATTTCGTTTAGTGAAGTGTTTGTTATCGCCCAAGTTCGGAGCATAATGATTAATAAAGCAATCCATTTTTCCTACCTTTCCAAAATGATTCTTCAATTGCCGAAAATTTCCATCGTGATGCCTGTGAAGGATACTGCTCCGTATTTGGCACATTGTATTTCCTCCATAATTTCGCAGACATACACTAATTGGGAGCTAATTGCTGTAAATGATCAATCATCTGACAATTCTTTGGAAATCCTAGAAGCCTTTGCTTTAGTTGAAAATCGGGTAAAAGTTGTGAATAATCCAACATCCGGATTATTACAGGCATTGCGTTTTGGTTATAACCAAACAACTGGCGAATTGATTCATCGAATGGATTCTGACGATAAAATGCCCTTAAATAAGCTGGAGTTGATGGTTGAAGCATGGCAAGGAAAAGGAAATTTAATCACTGGTGGAACAGAATATTTCAAAGATGATGGAGAAGTTGGTAACGGTTTTAAACGCTACGATGCCTGGTTGAGAGATGTGGCCAGAAGTCAAACGCATGAAATTGAAATGTATCGAGAATGTGTTATTCCATCAAATTGTTGGTTGGTGCATCGCGAAGATTTTGATTCAGTTGGTGGTTTTGAAGACGACACCTTCCCTGAAGACTACGATTTGTGTTTTCGATTTATTACGAGTGGTTTGAATATAATTGGACTGGATGAAGTGCTCCATTTTTGGCGTGATCGAGAAGATCGAATTTCGCGAAACTGGGAAGTTTATCGAGATAATCGGTTTTATGAATTAAAAATTGACTATTTCTTTAAGCACTCTCGCAAAATGGAATTACCATTAGTTCTTTGGGGCGCGGGGAAAAATGGGAAAGACTTAGCGAAACTAATGCTCGAAAAAGAGAAAAATTTTTGTTGGATTACAGACAATGACAAAAAAATAGGACAGGACATTTACGGCATCCTTTTGAAGGACATAACCGTCATTAAATCAATTGAAAAACCTCAAATTATAATCGCCGTTGCATCCCCTGAAGATCAAAAGGAAATAACAAAGCTTATGGAAGAAATGAGCTTAAAGGCCGGCAAAAACTATTGGTTTTTCGCTTAATACGCTCCAAAAGCATTTAATTTTTCTTGCATCTTTTTTACGGGGCCTAAATATCTAGATTTCACACCACCCATAATGTTATAGCGTACGAAATAAGGAAATGGATCTCTTAATTCTAACATTTCACTGGTTCGAATTACCAAAGCGCTCACAGCCATGCGTTCTGTATACACGCCATCATTAACATTCTCGTCGTTCGTTACTTCATCCTGATTTGCGATACCAAACTCAGCCACATAAAATTTTCCAGAAGACAAATCCAAACTTGACACTGATTGAAGCAAAGCGTCCGTAATATTCATCATTTCATAATTTTTATCGAGCAAATTTCGCGTGTCGCTCATATAAAAAAAATAAACTGGGCACATCGTAAAATATTTTGTAAACGCTAATCGAATCTGTTCGTTGATCTTTTCTTGCTTTTCTTTTACCTTCTTTGCCTCGTCGTCATTTTGGTACTTTAAATAATAATCAATTTCCGTTTTTTTATCGTCCAAGCGGACAAGTAAAAAACCACCTTGCATTTCTTGTAAATGCTGTTTTGCGATAGCTTCCGCCTTTTTCTTTTCCTCAACACGAGGTGAATCTTGGCCAAACGAAGTGAATGCGAACAATAGAAAGAATAATGTGATTTTCATATTTACAAGGTACAAAAAAACAGTACAAAGGCTAAAGACTTCAACGAATTAAATCCAAAGCAACGAACAAGTTGCTACCAACACGGAATTAGTGCTGTCTCTTATACACATCTGACGCTGCCGACGATCTACTCTGTGTAGA
>CAJXRM010000060.1 GCA_913059205.1 uncultured Flavobacteriales bacterium | reverse complement strand
ATTTCTGCCTGTCTCGTGGGCTCGGAGATGTGTATATGAGACAGCTATTAAGTTTTCGATTTGAGTGCAAAATTCTTCTTCTTTGAAGTCTAGATATTTTTTAATATTCTCAAATGTGTTTACCGATTCATGATGTGTAATTGCTTTTTGGTAGTCATCTCGGAAGTCAATTATTGTTCCAGCCATACTTTGAGTATCATGTTCGAGGCGAGCACTTTTTATACTTCCAAAAAGAGATTGTTCCATCAGTAATGGGACGTGTGCAATTATTCGAGGTTGATTAATACTTTCATCATTACAATGTTTTGCTAATAGAATAGTACCATTCAGGCAATCTTTGTAATTAAAACCACTCTCACCTTCAGCTAAATTACCGAGCATTTCCATTCCGACTATTATTGAGCCAAAAGCTTGAATATCTTTTTTATTTTCTAACTGTTTAATAGCACTTATATTGGCTATAGAGTCTTCAAGATTTTTGTTATTTACTATTTTTCGATAAGAATTAGTATCAAAAATCACTGCTAATTTTTTTTTCTCCATAATATGTCTTTAAAGTAAATAGTATTGAAAAATGAAAACTACATAAAAACTTTCACTTTTGTCAAAAATTAAAGGTGTTAATCTTATAGCCTTACCCCATAAGCGTCCTCGAACAATTTTCAAATTTCGAGTATGAAGTTTCCTTTCTTTTCCCTCATTTTTAGGAGGTTATTGAAATATTTTTCCTTATTATTTGATTAAAATTAGGACTATGGCAAATAAAAATTCAAGAACTACAGCAACTTATCTAGAATGGGATAAAATGATGACATTGATTAAAAAATTAGAAAAAGATGAAGAATATAAATTCATGTTATTGATTTCAATAGGTTCATTTTTTGGAATTCGCATTTCGGATATTTTACGATTAAAATGGGATGACATTCTAGATAATGAGATTTTGGAATTGAATGAAGTTAAAACTGGTAAATACAGAAAAATTAGTATCGCAGTGGATTTACAAGAAATAATCTCAAAAGCATTTAATGAGTTAAGTCCTAAAAGCAGTAATCAATTAATATTCTTGAATAAGTACGGGAAGAAAGCTTTTACGGTGCAGTACGTGAATTGGAGATTTAAGCAAATAGCAAAAAAGTATCATCTCGAAATAGATTTCAAAAGTCATTGTTTACGCAAAACATTCGGGAGGAAAGTGTATTCAATGCATAATAATGAATATTCATTATTGCTATTAAGTGAATTATTTTCTCACAAGTCTGTAGCAGTCACTAGAAGATATTTGGGACTAAGAGATGAAGAGCTACAGAGTGTTTATGACAAACTATCAATGTTTTAATTTTCTCAACTTTTTTCATTTCTGACACTATCATATATATGATGAGTGATGAACAGATTATAAGCGACTTTAATGATTTCGACGGCTACTTTACAATTGGTGAAGTTTTAAAAGGCAATGAAGGTATTTCAGGTGACTACGGTGATGATATTTTATATATGACTAGATGGCTTTTTGACCTTGAAAACGTCGGGAAAATCTATAGAATTCGTCATAATAAAGAAGATTATTACATTACACCTGAAAATTTTCAAAAAATAATTCGTGAACAGAATCTCTCGATTCTACTGGGATTGAGTCCTGTTTGATGGAAATTTCTAAAAATAAATTCCCCGAATTTTTTGGTGGCGCAGTAAGTATTGCGTAGAGTTACAATTGGGAGCGAATCCCAAAGTAATTAAACAGAATTATTAACCTTTAAAATTGAAACTTATAAGAGTAGAAAAAAGACAAGTAAAGTAAATACTTAAAATGAAAATTTAGATACAACACTTTATACACTGGGAGGCTGTACATCGAGATATCTGAATTTAGAATGTTTTTTATCAAAGCGTGCCATGAGCAGTATTGTTTTGATTTCAATTTAAGTCCTCTACATCAATTTACATCTTAAGAAAGAGAATCGGTAATTCGTTACCTAGCTTCGTTATGCCAAGTTTTCAGGACAAATTTTTAAAATAAATCAGTCTGTATTCGGGTATTAACGGGGGTTTCCTTAACCTTGGCGGTGAATTTTTAGTGGAGAATATGAAGAAATAAGAAGAGAAAAAAAAAGACCCAATCGGCAAATTGAGTCTTTGAATTTTATTTAAACGAACGACTAAATTCATTTATAACATGAGCAAATATAATAAACAATTACATACTCCCCAACTACTGGATACAACTAATCCAGCATTACTGACACTAGACTATAAAAACATTCATTTTACGATTTCAGGTGGTGTCAATCCCGAATCATACATGTCACTGCGAGTGATGCTGTTTGTAGAATCAGGAAAACGAAAACATAGAAAACAAGTTGACCTTTATAGTGACTTCGAGCTACCATCAATGATTACAGATGTCACAAGCAAGTTTGAACTACAAAGAACTCACGTGCAAGAAGCTTTCGAAGTACTTGTTGATGAACTTGATAATTACATCCAAGAATTGCGTGAAAAAAACACCAGTTCTCGGAACATAGTGGTAGTCAAAGAGACTGAAAAAAATATTGCAAAATCTTTTTTAGAGAAAGATAATCTCATTCAAAGAACGAGTGATTTAATGAGTAATGCTGGTGTTGTATGCAATGAAGCAAGTAGTCTTGTATTATTCTTGACATTTCTATCACGAAAACTATTTAAACCACTTCACGCAATAGTTGAATCTAAGTTCGATTACTTGCAATCAAAAATTATTGAATTCATACCTGAAGAAGACAAGAAAGACGTGACGAATCTCACTGATAATGCAGTCTTTTACTTTGATAAAAATGAGCTATCGAATAAGCTATTGTACATGAATCTGAATGACAAGAACAAACGTCAGTTAACAGACTTAGAAAGTCTTCAGTGTCAGCGTTCAATCTCTAAGACTTTTACCAGTAAAGCATTAGATGGAACATACAAGACTCTTACAAGAACTGTCGATGGACCAATTTCACTGAGTATTGCTTGTGATTCAAGAGACAAAGCGAAACAGAATGCTATACACAGCCTTGTTATTCGTGAAGATAATACAGAAAGCTATGAGCATCGACTTATCAACTTCGAGCAACGACTGTACACAGGTATAGTAGATAGATTCCAAATCGAAAAGAACATTGAGCTACTGAAGAATATTCAAAGACTAATTGAACCTGTGAGTGTTAGAAATCCTTTCGCTTGTAAGCTTGAAGTGCCAAAAGAGCTTCAACATAAGCGTATATCTGCAATTCAGTACTTACGATTTATTGAAGTGATTACGCTCTTTAAACAGCATCAAAAAGAGTATAAAGTTGACACGAAAACTGGTGAAGAGTATATCGAAACATCAATAGAAGATATCGATAGTGCAAATCAATTATTAAAAGAAATTTTGATTGCAAAAAGTGATAAACTTAATTCAAAAACTCGTGAGTATTTCGAGCGATTAAAGAAGTTAGACTTAAAAGAATTCACAAATAGTCAAGCAGAACGATTTCTCGGTGTACCTATCAGCTCAGTTAAAAGATATCATAGTGCACTTGTACAAGCTAATCTAATAACGCTTAATGGAGCTGGTGACCGTAAAAACGGTTATAGTTATATGATTGTAACCAAGAGTGACCAAAACACAATTAGAAGAAACGTGAGTAAATCACTTGAAGATTCACTTCGAAAAATCAAATTAAGTAGCTCACAGCCCAAAGTAGCTCAAAACGAAAATGAGCTACTTATTTCTAGTGATAGCAAGAGATTGAGCGAAGTAGCTCAAAAATCTAAAAGTGTAAAGAGTACTAAAAAGAAAGCATCATGAAAAAGTTAGAATTAAACAGCACACATTACCGTTTTCTGATGTCAAAATTTGAAGAGTGGATGAAGATTGAAAACTATAAATCAAACACTGTGATTTCTTATACAAACACACTTAATGAGTTCTTTTTCTTCTTGCAGTGTAACAGTGTAAATAACATCAAACTAGTTGAACAGAAAGACTATGTTTTTTTCAAAAATCACTTAATGAATAGAACGCATGAACTTGATGATTTAAAGAACTTAAAAAATATTACAATCAATTGCATTCTAAAGTCTGTGAACTGCTTTGTAAAACACTTTAATGAGCTGAATCCGCATAGTGCGATTGACATTTATATCGAGTTTCTACCAGTTGACACAGAAGAGCGTGTCGTGCTAACTGAAGATGAGATTCTTCGTATATATGATGCAACATTTGAGATTAACTCATATAATCGTATTGCATTCGGACAACGTGATAGAGCTATAATTGCGGCGCTTTATGGTTGTGGTCTTAGAAGAACTGAAGCAAGTATGTTAGATATTGGTGATATCGACTTTCACAACAAGAGAATTCACGTTCGACACGGTAAGTTCGGTAAACAACGATTCGTACCGATTGCACCAAAGAATCTTGAAGATTTAAGAGCATACATTCAGCACGGTAGAGATTGGTTTAGATATCATCAGAACAACGCTTCAATTTATAATCCAAAATTAAAAGATGTTCCTGTACAAGATAGAGATGCTTTGTTTTTAAATCTATTTGGAACACGTATGAAATGCTTTCAACACCGAATTGATAAAATGGTACAAGTAGCTATGATTGAAAAGCGTGTAAGTCACCACATCTTTCGCCACAGTGTTGCAACACATCTTTTGATGAAAGGAGTAGAGCTTGATAAAATTGCGGATTTTCTTGGTCATTCATCAATTGATTCAACGCAAATCTACACGCATATTATTAACCAATTAAATGAAGAAGAAAATGTATAAAGAGCAATATAACGAATACTTAATTGACATCGGACAAGCCGATTCAACGATAGAACAGCACTTAAAGAATTTAGATTACTACCTAGATTGGTGTGATGAAATGGGTATTGAAGAACATGAGTTCGTAAGTCGAGGAACGATTTTGGAATATACAAAACATATGCAATCTATACCAGTCGGAGTAGGCACTCAAAATATCAGAATCAACGGTCTACGTCACTACTATCAATGTCTTCTTTTCAATAGAATTATAGCAAAAAACCCTGTAGGTACATTCACTGTTCGAGGTGCTAAAAAGACAGTTGTTAAAGATGCATTGAGTGAAGAGGAACTTCTAGAATTGTATCAGCAATATGTGTACTTTCGAGACTCTCAACCTAGAAAGAATATCAGCGAAGAAATGAAGATTATCACTGATTTGAGATACAAGGTCGTAATGAGTTTTATCATATTTCAAGGAATGCATGGTGGTGATATGGATAGACTCTTAAGAAGTGATATAAATTTAGAAAATGGAGTGATAACAATAGTTGCTGGAAGACGAACTAATGAAAGAAACTTACCTTTGCATCAGAGTCAAATTATCTTACTCTATCGTTACTTAGAATTACTTCCATCATCACAAGAAAAACTCTTCGTTGGAACTGCTCACAACATTGTTACGAAAGTCATTAATGAACTCAAAGGACTTAATTCTAGAATCGGTAATTTGAGTCAGATTAGAAGTAGTGTAATTATTCAATGGACATCGATGTTTGGAAAAAGAAAAGCACAATACATGACTGGTCATAAATGGGTATCATCAACAGAGATATATCAAAAACAAGATACGAAAGAACTTACTGCACTGATTGAAGCTCATCACTTGTTTGCTTAATTAGTTTTTTAGTTCAATTAAAAATATCCGGAGCCTTGGGGTTTCGGATTTTTTTTTGTCTTATCTTGCAGTAATTATATGCAAGGTCAAATATCATATCGTGTTGGGGTAAAACATTCTGTGGGGTGCTTAGAGGGGGAATACTTCAGCAATCCTAAACGTGTTACCTGAAGCTTCAGTTAACCAACCACATGGGTTTTTTTATTCCCTGCCAGTTGCGAATATCACAAGTTGCAAGAAGTCGTTTGCGACATTCAGTTGTTCTACTCCAAGACTAGTCAATAGATTTGACAAAAAAAAACAACATGAAAAATTACAATTTATTACTAGCAATTACTTTAATATCTTCAATTCTTGGCTCATGCGGATCTTCTCGCTATGGTTCTTTAAAATTTGTGAAATGCGAAAATGGTCAAACGAAGAATCAATCAAACGAAGAAATCAAGATTAAAAATTCTACATCTGTATTAGAAACCAATGTAGCAACTTTAGCCGAAATCAGTAACGATGAAATATTACCATTACTTAATTCAGATAATGGTGCACGTGAGACTACATGTGACAATACAGATACAAATAAAGTCGAAATGGACGATAGTTTACGCGTAAGAAAGTTTGTTAATATACACGTAGATAAAAAAGGAAAACGAATGGATGATTTTCAAGACGACGAAAGTCTTGATAATTCAAAAGCGGAAAGATTAGTAAGCATAAGTAAAGGTTCGTTTATCCCATTCATCGGATGGATATTTGCCATTATTACAATTTTTAAAGCGAAATTAGAATGGTCTAGGATTGTCAATAACCCGGATACATACAGTGGTAAAAGAAAGGTTTTATTGGCAAGAAAATTAGCTGTAACTGCGACCCTAATTGGTTTGTTAATTACTGTAGTTATAGTTGGTGTTTTTCTTATTTTAATGATGTTAGCCTAATATGATATAGGACTATAAAATCTTAAAGTGAGAATAATTTAAAAACCGTAACTTAGGCTTTCAAAATTTATCATATGTTGAAGTCACTTAGTTTATTGTCATTTACCTTTTTAGTTATCACAGGATCTTTCTCTCAAGAAAAAGACAAGTGGGATGTTGCTAATCCTCCGGGAGATTGGGACTATGAAGAACTAAAATTCACTACCGACGAAGGAACGTGGATGAACTTAGATGTTAGTCCAGATGGAAAAAACATTGTCTTCGATATGTTGGGAGATATTTATATCATTCCAAGTACCGGTGGAAAAGCGAAAGCGTTAAGAACAGGAATTCCTTTCGAAGTGCAACCGCGATTTAGTCCAGACGGAAAGCAGATTTCATTTACAAGCGACGCGGGAGGGGCAGATAACATTTGGGTAATGAATATCGACGGATCAGAACCAAAACAAATCACAAAAGAAGACTTTAGATTGTTAAATAACGCAGTTTGGACGAGTGATGGAGATTACTTCATTGCTCGTAAACACTTTACTTCAGG
Source organism: uncultured Flavobacteriales bacterium (assembly GCA_913059205.1). Taxonomy (GTDB): domain Bacteria; phylum Bacteroidota; class Bacteroidia; order Flavobacteriales_D; family Crocinitomicaceae; genus UBA4466. The sequence continues at coordinate 12,416 of CAJXRM010000060.1, read as the reverse complement.
TCGTTCATTAGGAGCTGGAGAGATGTGGATGTACCACAAAACAGGTGGAAGTGGCATTCAACTAACTGAGCGAAAAAATGATCAGCAAGATGTAAACGAACCATGTATTTCGGCGGATGGAAAGTACTTATATTACTCAGAGGATATGTATCCAGGAGGATATTTTCAATATAACAAAGACCCAAACCAACAGATTTATGTAATTCAGCGTTACGAATTCGGAACAGGTGAAATAACAAGAATTACGGGAGGACCGGGAGGAGCGGCACGACCTCAAATTTCTCCAGATGGCACTAAATTGGCATTTGTTAAGCGTATTAGAACTAAAACTGTTCTATTTATTCACGATTTGCAAACGGGGCAAGAATATCCGCTTTATGACAAACTGAACAAAGATCAACAAGAAGCATGGGCAGTATTTGGTGTTTATCCTAATTTCGATTGGTCGAATAATGAGAACATCGTTTTTTGGTCGGGAGGAAAAATTAATACAATTAACGTTGCGTCATTGGTTGTAAAGGAAATTCCGTTTTCAGTGGACGTGGAGGTGAAAATTGCTAAAGCCTTAGAGTTTGAGAATGATGCTTCTCCGGAAGAGTTTACAACGCGTGTAATTCGTCATTTGGTAACTTCTCCAGATGAAAAAACGGTTGTGTTTAATGCAGTCGGATACTTGTGGAAGAAATCACTTCCAAATGGAACACCAACGCGATTAACCAAAGGAACGGATTTTGAATTCGAACCAAGTTTTTCTCCAGATGGTACATCAATTATCTATGTTTCATGGAATGATGTAGAATTAGGTGCGTTAAATAAAATTTCGATCAACGGAGGAAAACCTTCCAAATTGACTTCAGATAAAGGAATTTACCGAACACCAAGTTTTTCTGCAGATGGTTCTAAAATAGTGTATGTAAAGGAAGAAGGCAATGATGATCAAGGATTTTCATTTTGTAAAGAACCTGGAATATATTTTATGAATGCAAATGGTGGTAAATCTACATTTGTTGGAAACTATGGAGATTTCCCAGTTTTTAATGTGAAGGGCGATCGAATTCTATTCCAAACAGGTGGAACTTTTTTCGGCTCCTTGACAAAAGAATTAAAAAGTGTTGATTTGAATGGAAAGGATGAACAAGTGCACATTCAATCGAAGTACGCGAATCGATTAGTACCAAGTCCTGATAACAAATGGGTCGCGTTTTCATTGTTACACAAGGTTTATTTAGCTCCAATTCCACCAACAGGACAAACATTGGACATTGACAACAACACAAGCTCAATTCCCGTTACTCAATTGGCAAGAGACGCTGGAATTAATATTCATTGGTCAAAAAACAGCGATAAAGTATTTTGGACTTTAGGGGAAGAATACTTCTCAAATAAAATCGAAGACCGTTTCACATTTTTGCCAAATTCACCTGATTCTATTCCGGCAATGGATTCTGTGGGAATTAAAATTAACTTGATTACGAAAACAGATAAGCCAACTGGGGTAATTGCTTTAAAAGGAGCGAGAATTATCACAATGGAAGGAGATAAAGTGATTGAAAAAGGCACGATTATTATAAAGGAAAATAGAATTGAATCGATTGGTTCTGAAGAGGAAATTTCAATTCCTTCCAACGCGAAAGTATACGAGCTAGCTGGTAAAACAATTATGCCTGGAATGGTTGATGCACATGCACACATTGGTGCATTTCGATACGGTTTGTCCACACAAAAACATTGGCCGTTTTATGCAAATCTTGCATTTGGAGTAACAACTGCACACGACCCATCAGCGCATACAGAAACAGTTTTTGCACTGTCAGAATTGGTGAAAAGCGGTGAAATGGTTGGACCTCGTTTGTTCTCAACAGGTTTCATTTTGTATGGAGCAGATGGCGACTTTAAAGCGGTAGTCAACAACATTGACGATGCCCGTTCTGCCATTCGAAGAACAAAAGCTTTTGGAGCACTTTCCGTGAAAAGTTACAATCAACCACGACGTGAGCAACGGCAACAAATAATTCAAGCAGCGAAGGAAGAGGGGATTTTTGTTGTTCCTGAAGGAGGTTCTACATTCTTTCACAACATGTCAATGATCGCTGATGGGCATACAGGAATTGAGCACAACATTCCAACGGCTCCAGTTTATAAAGATATAACTACTTTTTGGGGAACAAGTAAAACGGGTTACACACCAACATTAATTGTTAATTATGGCGGACTAAATGCAGAATATTACTGGTATCAAAATACGAATGTGTGGGAGAATGAAAAATTATTAAAGTTTCACCCGCGATCAATTATTGATTCACGTTCGCGACATAGAACGATGGCGCCGCAAGAAGAATATGAAAACGGTCATGTTCTTGTTTCAAAGTCAGTCAAGCAATTAGCAGATGCAGGTGTAAAGGTAAATATGGGAGCGCATGGACAATTGCAAGGACTTGGTGCACATTGGGAATTATGGAGTTTACAACAAGGTGGTATGACCAATATGGAGGCTATTCGAGCTGCAACTATCAATGGCGCAGATTACATTGGTATGAGCAAAGACATTGGATCACTGGAAAAAGGGAAACTAGCCGATTTAGTCATTATGGAAAAAAATCCATTGGATGAAATCCAAAATTCGAACACCATTATTTACACCATGGTAAACGGGCGAATGTTTGATACAGAAACCATGAACGAAGTTGGAAATGAAACGAACGAACGCACTCGTTTTTATTGGGAGAACAATAATTACAATCAAGCATTTCCATGGCACGAAGAATCAAATAGCTTTATGCATCAGGAGTGTGGATGTAGAGCGAGACATTAAACGTTTTATAGCAATTCTATACGATAAGCCAACTAAAGTGCGAACTTTACACATATATGAAAAAGCCAGTTATAAAGGAGAAGATTGTTAAGAAGCCCAAAGAAGATAACAAAACGGACGTAATCTACGTTCGTTATTTGTTGGAAGACATGGGAGCTGTAGCTGAGTTGATTCCATCGGATGAAAAAGAAAGATTGAATGAAGCTACTATTGAAGCGATATTAGCAGCTGTCAAGAAAGTGCATCTTCGTGTGAAATCAATTTCAAAGCTGTTTAAACAGAAATATGCTGTTGCGCGTTTCGATAAGATTGAGGAAGTTAGTAATTCTATCTTAAAAAAAGGAAAGGAGAATCCTCGTTTCCGTTATGCATTTGTATTGAAAGAATTTAAAAACTGTACGGAAGAGATCGCAAAAACGATAGTTGGGAAGTAAATCTTATTTTGCCTTTTCGTACGCTTCCCTAAGCCATGCTTTCAATTCACTATCAACTTGATCAACGCTTTCTATTTGGACTCGGTGCGTACACATGGTTCCAAAAGGTCCTGAGTTTTGTAATCGTGCTGTTAGTTCCTTTCCTACTAGTTTTAGCCCAAGGTCTATTCTTGTTTTGGTTGCAGGTTTTATTAACGCGAATTGCTTCTTTCGAATCATGCTCACACTTCCTTTTTTAGGAGTAACAATAACATCTTCACCCAATTCTTGAATCATCTGAATCATCGCTTCATAAATAGGGAAGAGGTTTTCCTTACCTTCGTATTGGCTGGTGACTAAATGTTCTGGAGCATTATTCTCTTCTTTCGAAAGCGTCACAATTGTATTGGCAAATCCGTGTGTAACACCATGCTCCGTTTTAAGAAAGTTAACCCCTTCTGAATGCTTTGCAAACGATTTTGAGTTCAATACCACTTTCCATTCTTCCAACGATTTCCCTGTTTTCTCAGGCATGTTATTGATCATTGTTTTTAGTGCTTCATCCATAGGTTTTTGTTTATCTCATTGTATCTAACTTCTAAAATAACAAAAAATAAGTTGCGCTGATCAATATAACATAGCCGAGAATAGATTTCACTTTGCCGTGGACGAAAAAGCACGACTCGAGGATCAATATGTGTTAGACAATAACGCGTTTCACTGTGTCGAGAATGAAAAAATGCAAGCCAAGAATCAAGACGTTTCACTCATTTATCCAGTGTGGTGAAGCGCGGAACACATTCACTAACTCATTTGCGTCGCGTGTTCTCCCGTTTACGTCGCTCATTCTTTCCAGCACGTCGCTCATTCTACCGATTGCCCTATGCATACTTCCCTTTACTGCGTGTATGACAGCCACAGACGTTGCTTACGCTTCCATCTGTCTCGCTCGTCATGACGGGAACGCTGTCTGATTAGGTGAGAAGCTCATCTACAATGACCAATTGTCGAAGCGAACTATTCACGAGACACGCGCTTGACTTCTTTGAAGAGGCGTTGGCTAGCTGTGAAGCGTTGCAGGCTTTCATTAGGAGCGTCTAATTTTTAGTTGGGGTGGTAAAGGCCTTTACTTTAGTTAGAATTCTCTACCTTTTTTAAACACTCAATCACATGAACCAACTGCAAATAAACATTATCTAATTGATTAATAACTTCACCTTCATTCAATCGAACTATTTGATATCCCAGTTCTTTTAATTTTGTTTCACGGAAATGGTCATACTTACCTTTACTATGGTGTGAGTTACCGTCAATTTCAATAATTAATCCAATTTCTTGACTGAAAAAATCAACAATAAAATCAGCAATTGGTCTTTGCCGTTTAAATTTCACACCCATTTGTCCTCTCGAGAGTAAACTTTTCCAAATGTGTTTTTCTGCTCTTGAAACTGATGTTGTGCGTAATTCTTGTGCGTAGATTTTTAAACTTTTGTTGTAATTATTATTCATAAGAAAGGTCTATTACTTTAAGTTAGCTAGAATTATTGAATAATAGGACGTTGATTTTAATGTAAATAGATTGTCCTCCCTTTTAAAATATCAGAATCCTCCCCCTCAGTCCCCCTCCAAAGGGGGAAGTGATTAAAAAAAATCATAAAACCTTAGTACAACTCTTCAAGCCAACAAAACTTAGAACTCCGCCCCAACCACTTCAAAAAGTAAAAGAAGCTATGCTTCAATTTATCTCCAAAATCTTCACCTCAGTTCGTCTATTCTCCTGGTGCAATTCCTCATCACAGGTAACACCATCTTTACATTTATTGACTAACTGAGATTCACCGTATCCTTTTGCTCTAATGTTAGCAGACTTAACGCCTTTTTTCAAAAGATAATCTACGCAACTTTGTGCTCGGGCTTGAGATAATTTTTGATTGTAACTTGCGCTACCTCGAGAATCGGTATGTGCACTGAGCTCGATGCGTAAATCATTTTTGAGAATGAAATCGGCGAGTTTGTCCAGAGACGCCATACTTTCTTCTCGCAAGGTAGATTTGTTTAAATCGTAGAAAATGTTTTCCAACTTAAACTTTTCACCTTTCTTAATTGGTGTTAAGGCCAATTCTAATTCAATGATCTTGCCGTCTTCATTGGAGGTGCTGAATACTCTCTCTGCGTCGATGTATCCTTTTTTGGAAGCAAATGCGTTATAGCTCTTGTTTCTATCTACATTCATCGTCACCAATCCGTGTTTATTGGTAATTAATGTTGTGTCTGCTTTCGTTTCGAGACTGGTTACAACCGTGGTTGCTTGGTCAAGAGGAAGTCGCGTATCTTTCGCAATAATTCGCAAGGCAATGGTTATGCGCGTTGGCAATAAAATCAATTCAACTTTGTACGTTGTATCTTGAGTGGCTTTGTTGACCATTAACGAAACAGGTTCTTTGAGTTTAAATTCTTCTTTGCTTGAAGAGAATGTGTATTTTTCGTTTTCTCGAACTTGAATATGCAAGTTTCCATCTTTGTCCGAATAATATTCTTCTTCTTCTCCCGTTACTTCATTTTTCAAAGTTATCGGTTGACTAGGAACTATCTCATTCACTTTGTATTTTTCAAATACCTGAACAATTACATCAATTAATACTTCCTTCTTAGTAAAGTCATAAATGTTGTCGATGTTTCCGCCACGGTTAGTAGAAAAGTATCCTTGTAATCCTGTCGAGTCACTGATATAAGCAAAGTCGTCTGAAGCTGAATTTATTGGGGCACCGAGATTCTTCAGTTTTCCATTCTCCAAACGCATTTCGAAGATGTCTAATCCGCCCAGACCATAATGTCCTTTCGAAGCGAAATACAACACGTCATTGTTTACAAAAGGGAACATTTCATCTTGTTCCGTGTTAAATGCTGCTCCGAGGTTAACTGGTTTCGTCCAATTGTCTCCTAAACGGCTGGAGACATATAAATCAGATCCGCCTAATCCTGATGGATCGTCGGATACGAAATACAATTTTTGATCGTTATCCGCGAAAACTGCATGTCCCACATTGAAGGCAGGGTTGTTGTGTTCAAACGGAACTAAGTCTGTCCATTCTCCATTCACTAGTTTCGAAAAGTAAAGAGAAAGTACAATCACATTTTTACCTTTTTTCTTCCCGAGTGTATTTTTTGTAATTACCATTTCGGTGCCATCACGATTGAAACTAACAGGTCCATCGTGTGCGCGTGAAATGAAATTGTGTTTTAACAATTTAGGCTCACCTAAAGTAGAATCACTTTCTTTACTTGCTTGTAAAATATTCAAGTAATAACCGTCATCCCAACCGTAAGTTGGATTTAGGAAACCCGTGTTTTTCGATTTCGAGGCGTACACCAAGGTATTATTGAAATATGCCGGTCCAAAATCTCCTTTTCCAGAATTAATTGTTAAAGAATTGATCGTATAATATGCTGAGTCTTTAAAAAGCGAGTTAAAATTGTTCTTTGGATCATTTAACCGTTTAAAGAATGCGTTGGATGGAAATTGCTGAGCGCTTTTTTGCGACAAGGCAATACTTTGATCATATTTCGCTGAATAACGTAAAGCCTTGATGAACGCCATTCTGTCCTCTTCCGTTAAACTGTTTTGCTTTTCCATTGCCTCAAAATACCGCAACGATTCTTTCATCTCGAAAAGATTATAATGTGTATAGGCCGCTTTTCGAACATTTTCCCATTCACATGTTTTCTTGCTTTTCAAACATTTTTCGGCAAGTTCATCGAACATCATAACGCATTTTGAGTATTCAAAACGTTCATAATGTTGATCCGCTAATTTTTGTTTGAGTTGGGCGTTAAGTGTATATCCTATTAAGGTGAATAGAACAATTATAAAATGTTTCATGCTAGAAATAACGAGGTGATGTGAATACGGCTTTTTTCGGTTTAAAATCATAGCGCAAGAAAATTTCATGCGATCCAGTTTGATACGTGCGTAAACCGTTGATAGGAAAGTCATACATGTAACCAATGCTCACTGTATTCTTAATGTTGTAAATTAAATTAATAGCCATTGCCTCGTGAAAACGATAAGAAATTCCAGTAACAAGGAAGTCATGAATGAGCAAAGACAAATTGACATCGGCTGTTATTGGAGTGTTCGGTGTGTATTTAACTAAAGCAGCTGGTTGTAATTTCAACATACTGTTCAGCGTGAAAACATACCCTCCTGAAAGGAAGTAGTGGCGAGAATTCAGTTTACTAAGAATAGTATCAAAATTAGTCGGTTTTGCTTCTAGGAGTCGAGGAGAGGAGGCGCTCACATAGAATTTTTCGCTATAATAATACAAACCTGCTCCCATATTAAATTTGGTTTCGTTCAACCGAGTGGTATAAATTGCATCTTCTTGATCGTTGACATTCAAACTGGAAAAATCGTATCCCAAAAAGTCAGCGCCCAATGAAATCCCAGCCGCCAATCGGTGTTTTTTCTTGTTCAAGTTTATGCTTCCGCTAATATCTCCAAATACAGATGTTCTATTTCGACTTCCAATTTGATCGTTTACCATGTGCGCACCGACGCCCAACGACTTTTGCAGCAATGGTGCATGAATACTAAACCATTGAGTTTTTGGAGCACCTTTGAAATCAACCCATTGAAAACGGGCCACTGCAACGGCGCTCAATACGTCACGACTTCCAGCATAAGCTGGATTGAGATACAATTTGTTGTACAAGTACATTGACATTTGTTCGTCTTGTTGAGCATTCACTTGTTTTGCAAATACCGCAAAAAAGAGAATTAGGCTAATTTTTAATTTCATATCTCTTTCTATTAATATTCAACTTCGATATATCCTTTGTATGGGGGATAATCGTCCTCATTAAGATTTATTATATAGAAATACGTTCCAACAGGAACTTTACCATCTTTACTGTCAATCGTTGCTCCTTTGTTCACTGTTGCATCCCAATCGTTGTTATACGGTGAAGCTGAATAAACTAAATTCCCCCAACGATTGTAAATTTCAACTTCTGCATTGGGGTATTTATCAATTCCATTAATTTCCCATGTATCGTTTAAACCGTCTAAATTCGGAGTAACAAGATTCGGTATGAATAAACATTCTCCGCTACTTGATACTGTTACATATGAAGATGATGAACCAACACAGCCATTAGCATCGACTACCGCAACAGTATATTCACCTGCATTTTCAAATCCAATACTTGAAGAGACAACTGGATTTTGATCACTTGAAATAAAACCGTTTGGACCATCCCAAGTATAGGATGAGCCACCAGTTGCCCATAAAGTCAGTGGATCTCCAGGACAAAGAGTTGTGTCACTCGGTGTTCCTACAAGTGGATCAGCAGCCAATACTAATTGAATACTATCTGAGTCATCACATCCATTGACATCAGTTCCAGTTGCAGTATAGTAACCAATATTTGTCGCATTTAAATTGATAATGTTTATCGAACTTCCATTAGCTGTAAAACCATTTGGTCCCGTCCAAGTGTATGAAGAAGCACCGCTAACAGTAATATTTGCTAGACTATTTAGGCAGTAAGTGTTATTTAATGCGTTTGCGCTCAATGATAACGCAGGCAATGCTAAAACAGCCAATTCGATAGAATCTGATGCCGAACAACCATTCATATCAGTTCCTGTTACTACGTAATAGCCAGCATCTGCGTTTGTCACATTCGCAATTGTTTGATTGGCTCCATTTCCAGAGTAGCTGTTCGGGCCTGACCAAACATAAGTTAAAGCGCCACTAGCAGTAAGTTCAAAGTCTTCATTCATGCAAATGGTGGAATCATTATTTGCAGCAGAAACATTTACTGATGGAGCTGGCGAGATTGTAATGTTTTGGCACGTTGATGGTCCAGCGCAACCCGCAACAGTTGCAGAAACGCAATAGTTTCCAACATTCGCAGAAGTTACATTGTTTAAGGTAACACTTGTTGCTGCTGAGCTAAATGAATTTGGTCCTGACCACGAGTATGTTGCAGCACCATCTATGTTCGTGATTGTTATTTGCGCTGATCCATCTAGGCATGGCGTGTCATCATCAACTGCTAAAGTTGGAGCTGCTGGAGAACCTGGGTTAGAAACACTAAATCCTCCAAAATTTGAAGTACATCCGTTTCCGTCTTCTACTTCCAAGAAGTACGCACCAGCAGGAACTCCTGTTAAATTCGCTGAAGTACCAACCGTGGCGCCCCCGCCATTTGTCCATGTATATGAAAAGGAAGGAGTACCGCCACCTGCTGCACCATTCAATTGACCATTGCTTCCACCACAATCAGAATCGGTTGCCGTTGGACTAACCGCAAGAGTAGGGTTTGCATTTACTACAATGTCAATGGTTGCCATATCTGTACATCCATTTGTTGTTCCAGTAACATTATATGTTGTGTTTACAGTTGGCGCAACGGAAATAGTCGTTCCAGATTGAGATGTACTCCAAACATAAGAAGTTGCTCCTGTCGCTGTAATATTGGTTGAGCTTCCTTGACAAATTGCAATGGACGGCGCATTGTTGATGTTAACAATTGGATTTTGCTTTACTTGGACTGTTGCTTCTAAGGTTTGTTTGTAATCACACAGGCCAGTAACCTCGCAATAATACGTTTGAGTTGTTGATGGAGTAACAGTAACAGATTGTGTTGTTGCTCCATTATGTTCCCATTCGTACGATGTTGCGCCAGCAGGAGCAGTAAGAACCACAGATTCACCTTCACAAATTGGAGCTACGGCAGCTATATTTGGAAATTGAACTCCCGATTCAGCTGTGATAGTATAATTACAAATATCTCCCGCAAAACCATCAATCATCAAGTAATAATCATTTCCTACAGTTAAGTTATTTGCAGTGATAATAAATCCTGTACTGCTTTCTTCGAAGTTCGAAACAGGGACGAAATTCGCACAATTTGTACCTTCAAAGATTTGCATTTGAATTCCCCCACTTGGATAATTTCCTATCCAGCAATCGTAAATGCTAACATTCAACGTAGCAGTAGTTGCAGCAGCCGTGAACTTGATCCAACTGTTATTATTAATCAATACATCAATTGCAGGCGATCCAGTTCCCCACGGTCCACCTTGTCCAAAAATACCCCCTGAATTTGTACCATCTGGTAAATTAACACCAGCAGGTGTTTCATTGTTTCCATGCATATTTCCTGGACGGTCTGGTGTGTACGAAGCACTTGTTGAAGCGCTGTAACCATTAATATCACAAATGTATAGAGCATTTGCGCAATTGTCATTTGTAACCGTTGACGCACAAATCCCAAAGTTACCAGCTCCTAAACCATAATCCCAAAATCGTAGAAAGACAGTGTTTCCTGGTGTAAGTCCTGATGCAGAAATAAATGGGAGTAAATCATTTGCTCCTCCCGGGTAATTGTGATCATCTGAACAAGCAATTTGTGTCAAACTACCACATGTTCCAGAATAAAGTGCCATTGCACCATCTGTAATGTAACCAGCTCCACCATTCGGGAAACAAGTTACATCAACATTTCCAGAAGCTGGAACCGTTATTGAAAACCAAACATCTTGTGTTCCTGCTTGAAAGCCTCCTTGTTGCGGAGCGCTTCCTCCAACGCATGAACTAGGCGTTGGAGCACCTGCAGTTGTAGTGGCTCCATTAGTAGTGTAAAAACCATATTGACAGGTAGAGGTCACTACTGGTAATTGGATGGCGTTACATGGATTATCATTTGTAGGTGTTGCGGTAGCAGTTCCGGTAATACAAATCTGAAAATCACCAGTTGTACCTTGGTAATAATCATACACGCGTATATAATAGGTTTGGCCCGCTACCAATCCAACAATATCAGATTGTTCTGCCTGATTCGTAAATGTATTATCAACGCAACTTATTGAATTCAATGTTCCACAGGTCCCAGAGTACACTTGAAATACTAAATCTAAATCGTCCAGTGGGTTAACATTAATGTTTTGTAAGGAGTTAGTCGCAACAAAGCTAAACCAAACGTCATCGTCGGCAATTCCAGAGCATCCTGCAAAAGATTGAGATGCTCCGTCAGTTGTTGCGTTGGTGTATGAACAGCTTGTATTCACATTTAACGGAATTGAACCGCCACACGCATCGTTTGTAGGCGCAGGAGGAGGATTTGTAACACAAATCGTAAAGTTTCCGGTTCCTGAACCAGCAAAATAATCATACACACGAATACGATAAGTTTGCCCAATTGTAAGTCCGTTATAGTTGATGATTTCAGCTTCTCCGTCAAACGTATTGTCTTTACAAACGAGCGAAACAAGAGTGGCGCATGCTCCAGAAAACAATTGAACAACAGGATCCATTCCAATTCCAGGTTGAACAACAATTTGGTGAGAAGTCGCAGTTGCCACAAATTGGTACCAAACATCATCATCGGCAGTTCCAACACAACCAGCAATAGTTTGTGTAGCACCTGTTGTTGTACCAGCAGTTGGAGATGAACAATTCGCTGTTACAGAAATAGTTGTTGCCGTAGAACAGTTGTCTGCCTGTGCAAAAACGGTAAGCGTAATAGCAAGAGTAAAAAGGGTTGTAATTAGGTGTTTCATGATGATTCAGTTATTTTTTTAATTGTCTGAATTCTCCTGGTGTTAAACCAGAATCAATGAGTAATTTTTTAATGTCCCTTACATTGAACTGTCCGTCAGCTTCGGCACGTTGGTTTTCTTTAACTTCAAGAAATAGCATGATTTCACCCTTTTGGGAATCTTCTTTGTATTTCACTTTTGCAGAATGAATGGCTTCGAATTGAAGACAATCACCTTCCAATTTATTGATAGAAGCTTGGTCGAGTTGACCGTTAAATGAATAACTAAAATCTTGCGAATAGGCCGTTGTAAAAAACGCCAAAAAGAATGTTAAGGAAACGAACTTTTTCATACAGTAGTGGGTAAAATATAACATTTGTACCACAAAATTAGGGAATTTAATCTGCCTCACCAACCTGCATGACAGATTAAAATTTAGAAAATCAACTGTTTAGCAAAGAATGACTTTACTAAATCGTTTAACAACTGAAAAAGTACATTAAAAGAAAATCGATTATTTTTTGAAAAAGTGTAATTTTTTCTATTTGTAGAACTTCCAAACCCCTTGTTTATACGAATAATGGACATTGTTATTGCTGTCTCTTATACACATCTCCGAGCCCACGAGACAGGCAGAAATCTC
>CAJXRM010000059.1 GCA_913059205.1 uncultured Flavobacteriales bacterium | reverse complement strand
AGATTTCTGCCTGTCTCGTGGGCTCGGAGATGTGTATAAGAGACAGGTGTATAGGTTTCAAATCTTTCAGAATTTAATCGATTATAATCAAAAACCCCTTTGTTTTCAACATCATAATTCGCTATTAAAGAAGATGCATCTAAATCGTAAGGCGTATAAGGTTTTCCTCCAACCAATCTAAATTTCGCTCCAGCTTCCCAATTATTATTAAACTTTTTACCAGCAGTTATTGTTAATAAATGTTCGTTGTCCCAAGAAGATGGAATGTAATTATTTAATGCATCTTGAAACTCACTTCTAACAAATGTGTACGATAAAATTCCGTACAAACCTTTGTATGATCTTTTCTGTGCTAAAAGCTCAAATCCGTATGCTTTTCCTTTTGATGTAGAAGTAACAGCTTCATTACCTACAACTCCAAAATCTGCACCCAAATTTGCCAAACTTATTTGGTTTCTAATTGAAAACGGGTAGTTACTATAAGATTTATAAAAACCTTCTAATGTAATTTTCGAACTCGAATCTGCTTTAAATTCTAAACCAGAAACAAGATGATTTGATCTAATATATTTTAAACTTTGTTGATTTACCAAAGTACTAGAAACATCTCTAAATCCAAGTATTGTATAAGACGGCAATTGATAATACACACCAATTGATGAATTAACTGACCATTTATCTGTTAAACTATATGTTGCTGAAAATCTTGGAGAAAATTGATTTAAAGCGTTTTTCATTGATGAATTGTAATTATTTCCATCCAATCTAAAACCAAATGATAATCCTAATTTTGAATCTAAGTACTCTTTAGAAACTTGTCCAAAAAAAGCATATTTAAACATGTCTAATTCAGAAGAAAAATTAATTGTACTTGCACCTTGTGAATTTGCCTGTTCTTGAAATGTTGAGTTTGAATAACTTGATTGTTCTATTCCTGCTCCAAAATTTATTTGAAACGAGTTTACATTTGTATTGTTTTCAAATCTAAATTTGTTTTCAACTTCAACAGAATTATAGTTAAATAATAAATCGTTTTGCAAACCAGAATTATTAAAATACTTAATCGCAGAATTATTTAATACACTTCTACTTAAAGTATATAATTGATTCGAGTTTTCTGCATAGTGCTTTAAACTTGTTCCAACTGTATAATTCCATTGATCTTGCTCAGGTATATTACTTAACGAATATCTGTTTCTTTTAATTGTCTCTAAATCTGTTACATCATCATTCACCTCTTCATTTAGGTTAAAATCATCAATCGCTCCTATAAAGAGAAAAGAAAGCTGGTTGTTGTCTGAAATATTGGAATTTAAATTCAACTGAAAATCAGTATATGTTGGTAAAAAAGGAAGCTTAAGTAACTTAAATAAAAACTGTAAATATGACTGACGAACAGAAGCCATAAAAGTTGTGTTCTCTCCTAACGGACCATCTAATGTAATACCAGCATCAGAAGTTCCTAAAGTTGTTCTTGCATTTAAAGAAGTAGGATTTCCTCTTTTCTGAGTAAACTCAATTACAGAACTTAAGGCATTACCTCTATTTGCAGGAAAAGCACTTGTATAAAAATCTACATTTCTAATTAAATCGGCATTAATCAATCCAACTGGTCCTCCTGTTGCTCCTTGCGTTTGAAAGTGGTTAATAACTGGCACTTCAATTCCGTCAACATAAAATTTATTTTCAGAAGTTGCTCCACCTCTAACAATAATATCATTTCTAAAACCTGGGTTCGATGCAACTCCTGGTAAAGATTGAATTACTTTTAAAATATCTCTATTTCCTCCAGGGTTTTTTTCGATTTCTACAACCCCTAAAGTCTGAAGAGATAAAGGACTCGTTAAGGGCTTCTTAAATAATTTACTTTTTATCACTACTTCCTCTAATTTTGATGCAGTTTCAAAAAGTTCGATCGTTACAAATGGCATTTTATCATTTGTAACTAAATAATCTTCTGTAATAATGGTTTCATAGCCAACAAAAGAAGCTTGTAATTTAAAATACCCTAAAGGTGAGTTAGTAATTGAAAAATTACCATCATTATCTGTTGTAGCTCCTTTTTGCGTGTTTAAAATGAGAACAGAAACAAAAGGTAATGCTTCTCTAGTTTTACCATCAATTACTTTTCCTTTTATTGTTCCTTGAGAAAACAATTGAAATGAACTTATTGACAATAGTATGAGTATAAATATTTTTTTCATTTTGTTTAATTATAGTCTAAATTAATTAAACAAAAGTACGTTTAATTTTTGAAATAAAAAAAACAGTTTACTAAAAGTAAACTGCTTTTTAAAATGTGGTGAGAGCAGGATTCGAACCTGCGAAGACGTAGTCAGCGGATTTACAGTCCGCCCTCGTTGGCCGCTTGAGTATCTCACCATTGTTTCAATGAACTTTTTTATTTTTTTGAGCCGATGAAGGGACTCGAACCCCCGACCTGCTGATTACAAATCAGCTGCTCTAGCCAGCTGAGCTACATCGGCACATAATGTTTTTATATCAATATTTTAAAGAACTTTTAATGTTTCCCCTCGTATTGGGAGTGCAAATCTACGAAACATTTTCTTTACCGCAATAATAAAGTTGAAAATTTTCAAAAAAAAATGAGAGTATTTTTTACTCTCATTTCTAATTGCTTTATTTTCAGGTATCATGCGACTTTTTCCTTATGGCGAGCCACCTGTTTTTTTAATGCCTGAACAGCCAAATCTGTTGCCTCTTCAAAACTTTTGCACTGCTTACTAGCGAACAATTCGTTTCCTGGTAATAAAATCTTTACCTCAGCCACCTTGTTTTCCTTACTTTCACTTTTATCCACCTTTAAGTATACCTCACTGGCTATTATGTTATCATAAATTAATTCGAGTTTTTTAACTTTCTCACGAATGAATTCTACTAACTTTTCATCTGCTGAAAAATTTACGGTGTTTACTTTAAAATCCATTTTCTTTACTTTTTATGCCCCCTAGGATGAGACTGTGAATAAATATTTGTTAACTGCGCAAAGGAGTTGTGTGTGTAAATTTGTGTAGCTGATAAATTGGCATGTCCTAATATATCTTTCAATACTTCCAATTCAGCTCCATTATTTAACATGTGTGTAGCAAAAGTATGCCTTAACACATGCGGACTTTTTTTACTCAACCCTGTCGCCTTTCCAAGATAGCTATTTATTTTTCTATAGACAAACTTCGGGTATAATTTTTTACCACTTTTTAACACTAAAAGAAATTCAGATTGAAACGCAATTTCCGCTCGAAAAGTTAAATACAGCTCAATTGAATTCATTAGCCCTTGATCTATTGGTACAAAGCGCTCTTTATTCCTTTTACCAATAACTTTGATTCTGTTGTTTTGTACGTCTTTGGTTTTCAATTGAACCAATTCACTTGATCGAATTCCAGTTTGATATAATATCTCAAACATCAACCTGTCTCTTACCCCTTCAAAATCGTTTGAAAATAATGGGTCAATTTTCTCATTGAGCAATTCACCTTGTTGCGCAAATGCGGGCAACTTCTTTTTTACTTTTGGTCCCGCGATGGTTTTCATCGGGTTGGTGTGAATCACCCCTTCTTTCTGAAGCCATTTAAAAAAAGTCCTTAGGGTCGATAATTTTCTGTGTACTGAAATAGCAGAATAATCGTTCTCCAATAGTGATACCATCCAATTTCGGATAAGGGAGTTTTTCACCTCGACAATTTCCATGTCAGATTCTAATTCAACAAAATCCAAAAATTGACGTAAATCTTTTTCGTATGCAATTACTGTATGTTCAGAAAATCGTTTCTCAGTAATCGCGTATTTTAAAAATTTATCGAGCATAAAAAAAGGAGCTGTATAGCTCCTTTAACGTTTTATTTTTTGAAATAGTTTCAAAATTACATTTCAGCAGATTGCATTCTTTGTTTGTAAGCCGCTTTGATGTTAGCTTGTCTATTCGTGACAGAAGGTTTAGTGAATTCACGACGATCTCTAAGCTCTCTCATGACCTTAGTTTTTTCGTATTTTTTCTTATACTTTTTAATCGCTCTTTCGATGTTTTCTCCTTCTTTAACTGGAATAATTAACATATTTCTATTTATTTAAATCTTATTTATCCTTTCGGATTTTATTGTTTTCTTTCTCTAATTCGGACGGCAAATATACAATTATTATTTTAAAACCACTCTTCTTGTAAAAAATAAACTTATTTCTTGCCTACTTTAAAATCTCTCTAGATATTACTACCTTTTGAATTTCCGAAGTCCCTTCTCCAATTGTCATTAACTTAGCATCACGTAAAAACTTTTCAGCTGGATATTCTTTCGTGTATCCATAACCTCCCATAATTTGAACCGCTTCGTTTCCACATTTCACTGAAACTTCACTCGAGAAATATTTTGCAAATGCTCCTTCTCGCGTCATTGGCAATTTGTTGTTCTTTAAATATGCCGCTTGGAAAGTTAAGAGCTCTGCCGCTTCAACTTCAGTTGCCATATCTGCCAATTTAAATGCAATCGCCTGAAACTGGGAAATTGGCTTTCCAAATTGCTCTCTTTCTTTCGCGTATTTAACAGAAGCTTCATATGCACCACGTGCAACTCCACAACTTAATGCCGCGATTGAAATACGTCCACCATCTAAAATTTGCATCGCTTGAACAAACCCCATTCCTACTTCACCGATAACATTTTCGTTTGGTACACGAACATTATCAAAAATTAATTCCGCAGTTTCACTCGCGCGAACTCCCAATTTATCTTTGATTTTAACTGCTGAAAATCCTGGCATTCCTTTTTCAATTATAAATGCAGTGATTCCTTTACTGTCCAATAATTCACCTGTACGTACCAAAACTACTGCAACATCTCCCGAAAGACCATGTGTAATCCAGTTTTTAGCTCCGTTAATAATCCAATCGTTACCGTCTCTAACAGCTGTGGTTTTCATTCGCATAGCGTCAGAACCAGTGTTTGGCTCTGTCAACCCCCAAGCACCAATAAACTCACCAGATGTTAATTTTGGCAAGAAACGCTGTTTTTGTTCTTCGGATCCATGGTAGTAAATATGACCTGTACATAACGAATTATGAGCAGCCACACTCAGACCTACTCCTCCACAAACCTTCCCTAATTCCATTAAAGCTGTTGCGTATTCGAAATAACCAAATCCACTTCCTCCATATTGTTCTGGAATATAAATTCCTAACAATCCTAATTCGCCCATTTTTTTCATGGTTTCAACAGGAAAGTACTCTTCGTCATCCCACTTATTCATGTGAGGACGGATTTCTTTTTCAGCAAAATCACGCACCATTTGTGCAATCATTTTTTGATTTTCGTTTAAATCGAAATTCATCTAATTCTATTTTTGATGTGTAGAGTTATTTTTAATAATCGGCTAAATTAATAATATTGTGAGAAAAATTCAGCAATTTTTCCTTTCCATTCAAAAAATTTAGTCCGACAAGAAAGTTGAATCCTGCAATTTCTCCCCCTGATTGTTGGATAAGTATTGCCGCAGCTTCAGCTGAGCCGCCTGTCGCCAATAAGTCGTCATGTATTAAAACACGTTGATTTTTAGAAACAGCATCGGTATGCATCTCAATCGTAGAAGTACCGTATTCAAGGGTATATTCATGACTAATTTTATCATACGGTAATTTCCCTTTTTTGCGAATTAAAACAAAAGGAATCCCTAACCGCATAGCCAAGGGATAACCGAACAAGAAGCCACGGCTTTCAATTCCCGCAATCAAATCAATTTTTTGATCTTTATACAGATTCGCTAAATGATCGACCACTTTATTGGATAGAGAAGGGTTCATCATTATCGGTGTGATATCTTTAAACACAATTCCCTTTTTGGGGAAATCTGGCACGTCGCGTATCGCTAATTTTATTTCTTCTTCAATTGTCATTTGCACTCTAAATAAGCTTTTATTTTATCAAAAAATTCTTCATCTATTAATTTGGAACGTTTGATATCTTCTATTGTTTTGAATCTACTTTGCGCTCTCATTTTAACAATCGAATTTGAAATTCCATAAGAAATATAAGGGTGAGCCTTCAATTCCTCAAGGCTCGCATTATTTATATCCAATTTTTTATTTGTGTTCGAACAAGAAATAAACGGACTAATTTTATCATACAATTCACTTTCAAACTTCCAAATCTCCAAAAGTTGGCTTGTTGAGTGATATCCGCCTAACTGTTCTCTATACTCCACAATTTTCTTCGCATAATAAGGACCAATTCCGGGAAGATCTTGGAGTTCAATTTCATTGCATTTATTAATATCTATAATTTCAATTTTCCGTTCAGCAACTAATTCCTTATTCGCTCTGGAATATTCTTTTGGAGTATAAATAATTGAATCTTTAATCAGCTTAACCAATTCATCGGGCAGTACAAAAATTCGTTTAAGTTCTTCTTCATTTGCAATTCCTCTTTCCGTAAATTTAAGAACAATGGCCGCTTGCTTTTCAGAAAGGCCAAGAGACATCCAGTTTTTTAGGTCGTACTCTTTTGGATTGAATTTTAACCTTGGAATAGTATACCTCGATTTTGAATACTGTGCTTTTTGTTTTTTTGAATTATTCTTTTTTATTGATAAATCTTCATGGATCTTTTGCGCTTCTTCAAATGAAATAATTGGTTCATCAACACTAAACATCGCACTTAAAATACGCGGTGTTATTGCACTAAAAAGACAAATTAAAATCAGTCCTAATAGTCCTCGTCTATTTCTTTTTGAAAGTGACATTACAGGTTTTAAGCCTTTTTAATTGCTGTCAAAAATCTTGATAATTCTTCCTTCACCTTCGGTGCAAGTATAACTAGACCAATCACATTTGGAAATACCATTGCGAAAATCATAGCATCAGAAAAATCGATTACCGCCCCCAAGCTAATTGAAGCCCCAACAACAATAAATAAAAGGAAAAGAACTTTATAGATAATATCTGCGATTCTTCCACGACCAAATAAGAACTTCCAAGCCTGTAAACCATAATAAGACCAAGACAACATTGTAGAAATCGCAAACAAAACAACAGCTATCGTCAGTACCCATGAGAATCCAGGAATAGCTGTCTCAAAAGCAGTCGTTGTCAAGCGAACACCTTGTACACCCTGCGCACCATACACTAAAAATTCCCCATCAATATTTGTAATAACTATAACTAATGCTGTCATTGTACAGATTACAACGGTGTCTATAAATGGTTCCAACAATGCAACAATACCTTCACTTGCAGCATATTTTGTTTTCACCGCAGAGTGGGCAATTGCCGCAGATCCAACCCCAGCCTCATTCGAAAATGCTGCACGCTGAAAACCAACGATCAAAACACCGATAACTCCACCCAATGCAGCTGAAGAGTTAAATGCACCATCGAATATCATTCCAAATGCAGTAGGAATTAGCGAATAATTCATTCCTATAATTATTAACGCGGCACCTACATAAATCACAGCCATAAAAGGAACAACCTTTTCTGTAACCGAACCAATTCTTTTAATACCTCCAATAATTACCACTCCGACTAATATTGCCATTATTATCCCAAATATGAGGCCTGCTGCACCACCTTCGATTCCAAAACGTTCTGTAATTTGTGCTGCAGCTTGATTCGCCTGAAACATATTTCCACCACCAAATGAACCTCCTACACACATTATTGCAAAAAAGATTGCCAATACCTTCCCTAGTTTTGCCAATCCTTTTTCCTTCAATCCTTTAGAAAGGTAGTACATTGGTCCTCCATGAACCGTACCGTCTTCAGTCACTTCTCTATACTTTACTCCCAAAGTGCATTCTACAAATTTTGAAGCCATCCCGAGGAAACCAGCTAAAATCATCCAAAATGTTGCTCCAGGCCCCCCAACTGCGATTGCTACCGCGACACCTGCAATGTTTCCGAGACCAACAGTCGCTGACAATGCTGCTGTTAACGCTTGAAAATGTGTTACTTCGCCTTCAGCATCATCTACTTTAATAGTTTCAAAAACGTCACCTCCTGGTGTTGAATCACCTTCTGCAGGATCTGTTGATCTCTTTTCCAATTCATCGAAATCTCCTTTTACTACTTTTATTGCTTTACCTACTAAGGTAAAGTTCGCAAACTTAAAGTATAAGGTGAAAAACATGGCCCCACCAATCAAAACCAAAAGAACCACAGGCACACTGTGCGAACCAATGCTCACCGGGTAGAAAATCACCGAGCCAACAGCATCCGCTATTGGTCGAAAAAATGAGTCAATTTTTTGATCAATCGTCTGCTCTTGAGCAAAATTAATAAATGGTAAAACGGTAGCGATTAGTCCTAAAAGTAATTTCATAAAAGTTCTTGAGTATTAGTTTTCATGTTTCACACAAATATAACAATTTAATCATTGCATTATCTATGAGATTGATAAGTGGCAAATAGGCTTAATGAAAGATCAATTCCAGTGATTCTTCTATTGTTCTTGGTGAATAATTTAGCTCATTTTTCGCTTTAGCTATATTAAACCCTGTTTTAGAAGGTCGCTTTGCCGGTTGATTCAAGGTTAAACTAGATATTCGTTCAACGTTCTCTAGAGAATAATCAAAATGCGCCGCAATCTTAGATACAATTTCAAAAATCGAATACGTCTCAGGCCCGGAAATATTATAAATTCCTGTTGCTTCTCTGGTAATTATTTCAAGACACGCCTGTGCTAAATCATCTACAAAGGTTGGTGCTCGAAATTGATCGTCAATGATTTTCATTGCTATTCCATTCTCCAACGATTCTTTTGCCCAAACAATGAGATTTGATCTAGATAAATTATTCCCTTTCCCATAAACTATAATGGTTCTTACAATAGACCAATTCTTGTAGTCTCCATGAATTAAAAAGTTTTCAGTCGCAGCTTTCGAAGCTCCATAAATACTAAGAGGATTGACCTCGTCCTCTTCTGAATAATTTCCTTTTTCGCCGTCAAAAACGAAATCCGTTGATAAAAACTGAAAGTGGATGTTTAATTTTTCGCACGTTTCGGCAAGGAATTGTGCTGCATTGTTGTTTACTTTTTCACATTCATCGGGATGAAGTTGACAATAATCGACATTAGTAATGGCTGCAGTATGAATTACATGCGTTGGACTCGATTCGAATATGATTTGCTCAACCGCATCGCCATTTGTAATATCCATTGATTTGTAATTCATCAACGGGCACAATGGATTTCGATTGTCTCCCGAAGAAGTAGCGATAAAATCTATTGACTTTTCAATGCAAAATTCAACTAATTTTTGACCCAAAAGCCCATTTGAACCTGTAATTAATATTTTCATGATTAATTTATCCCGTAATGATCGTGAAGATGATCTATTTGTTCACTTTTACCCAATACAAATATTTTAGACCCTGGAACCACTACAATATCAATATCCGGGTTAATTTGATAATCACCATCTTTTGTTTTGTATCCAATAATTGTTACACCAGTAATTTTTTTTGAATCCAATTCCTCAATCGTCTTACCTTGTAATTCAGAAGGGAGTTGTTCGAAGGTAATAGACTCAACATTTGCTCCACGATTTCCTTGAACCCGTATTATATCTAAAAATTCCATGACATCAGCATTCACAATCAAAGATGCCATATGGGATCCACCTATTGAATCAGGCATTATAATATTGTTTGCGCCTGCCAACTTTAACTTACTAACAGCAGAATAATAAGACGCTCTTGAAATAATTAAAACGCTACTGTTAAATTCCCTTCCCGCTAGTACAGCATATAAGTTATCAGCATCTTTCGGTAAACAGGTTATCAAGCCACGAGCAGTTTCAATACCTGCTTTCTTTAAATCCTCATCATGAGTAGCGTCACCATTTACAAAAATGTAATCATGTTTCATGGAATATTCTTCAATCAGCTCTTGATTACTTTCGATAATGACGAACATACTTCCTTGGGAATGTAAATCTTCAGCAACTTGTTTACCAACTCGTCCAAAACCACAAATAATAACATGATTTTCCATCTTGTTTACTTTTTTTATTGTTTTATATTCTTTAAAATACTTTTTATATTCTCCCCCTACAAGATATTTTGTAATCGCTGAAAGTACATAAGCGAACGTACCAAAACTTGAAATAATCAAAAAAGAAGTAAACAACTTTCCATAAATGGACAAATCTCCTACTTCACTAAAACCAACAGTGGAAATTGTAATAATGGTCATGTAAAACGAGTCAATCAAATTCCAATCTTCAATCAACATATAACCTACTGTTCCTCCCGTGGTTATGAGAAGTAACAGAAAAATGAAGTAATAAATTCTATAAAAAAATCGATAATTTAATAGCATAACTTATAATTCCCAGATCGTATTTCTTTTTTTCCGTTGCAACTTAAAGTAGTGTTTATGCTCAAGAATCCATGCCATTATTAAATAAACCAACAAGGGAGAACCCAATGCTATAAACGACGAATAAATAAATCCCAATCGTACTTTTGAACTGCTAATACCCAGTTTTCTTGCCCACCAAGCACAAACTCCAAAAGAGCGCATTTCAAAAAAGAAAACAATTTTTTGTATCATTTCTATTCTTCTAACAACTTAATACCAACACCACAAGTTAGGCATTTTTTTCTACTGCAATGATACTGATATAAACTTAGAAGACTTTGTGAATCAAACGCATTTTTTATCGTTACTCCACATTTTTTCCATTTATTCATGTATTTGTTCTTTTCTGATGACAATCTTTCCAGTAACTCAATCGATTTGCCCTGTAATCGTTCATCTTCTTGCTGACAACCTATAAACCACATAAATGGCACAACCGCATTAATTAGTATTAAATTAGAAAATGAACGGCTGATTTTTTTTGATTGTTTAAAATCATCTTTCCAAAAATCGTCCACCATTTTATAAAACTCTTCTTGAATCTTGTCTGGAGTAAAATATATGAAGGACGTATCAAAGTCATACTTTGAGACGAATTGTGCGAATTGTTTTAGTCGAATATCGGGGAAGTTTCCTGGTCGCGTTCCTTTGAAATGCCATATACTAGTGCTTTTTTCTTTGGAGGACGATTGCATTAATCCGCTTTCAGCTAGTAAAAGTTGAAATTGTTGTTGTTTCGAAGAAATTTGTTTCAATTGTTGAAATGGAATTTTTTGAGTTAACTCTATAAATCCCTTCTTGTTGATTGAGGACCCAAAAGCAGAAGCAATTAAATGGTAGAAAACTGAATCATTTGGTAAATTTAAATCTCGAAGAATTCTAGATTTAGCCTCCATTCTTTTAGTAAAGGCACTAATTTTCATTGTTTCCAAATGGACGACATCAATTTGTGTGAGGAGGTTTTCACATGGAAACTCGCTTTTGTTTAATTTACCTAATTGATATTTTAAGAAATGCTCTTTATCGATGTGGCTTTTTAATTCGATAGTGGGAAGTAATACACCATTTTGATAAACGGGTTTGTCGTATACATAAACTACATGCAATATTACATTGTTATAAGCATTGTCAGATTGATGTTGGTGCCTATACCAATCTGAACTTTTCACATGGATTTCAATATTCCCGTAGAAATCTATTCCATCAATGTTCACTGAACCAAAGGTGAAATCTGGTCCTTTCTGACTTTCATTGTGCTCACCACTATTCTTAACGATAATCTCCTTGGCGTTAATTGGTGAGATTTTATGAAAAGGCACTCGTTTACTTTTCCATAGTAGATGTAGATAATCTTCAGTCATTTATTTCGTCTTTATCTGAAGATACAAAAAAAGGCGCTCAAAAAAGAGCGCCTTTAACTTTTTATCGTTTAAATATCAAGGATATTTAACAAATTTCAAATGCTCTGAGTCAGCTGCAGGCGCAGTAGCTGGATCAAAATCCATCGTAATTACTCGACCTTCAGTACGTCTGTTGAACTGGTGAAGCATTTCGAAAGTAGCCTTGTTCGATGATCTGAACTTGTTAATATAAGCCTCAGTCAAGACAATTGTTTCTACTCCTTCCATTTCCACTGGCTCATCTACCAAGTACATTCCATCTTTCAAATAAACTGTTCTTGGTTCAACTTCACCTTTTCCAACTGGAACGATTCTTCTTGGATCAACACCTTTTTGCTCAACCAAATACTTGTAACAAGCTTTAGCACGATTTTCAGACAGTTTCTGATTGGCTGCATTACTACCACGTGAATCCGTATGTGAACTCAACTCAAGTACCATTCCTGGATATTCTTCTAATAAATCAAATACGAATAACAATGAATCCGGTGAATTAATTGTTGAATCAACCAATAAATCCCATTTGTTCAAAGGATAACGTACCTCTGGCAAACGAATTGGTTTTTTAGGCAACAATGCCATATCGATAATGAAGTTTTGATTGTAGTTTAGTCCTTCAGTAGTGAATGACGAACCGTTTTTATCCTCGTGGTATCCTTCTTTTGAAATGTTGATTTTGTAACCAGACTCTTCATTGATATATCGATCACCTGTTGGTTTTTTATCCCAAAACACAGCTCCTGATTTATCCGTATAACCTTCCCAAGATCCATTTTTGTTATCTGTAACGACAACTTTTACTTCTGGAATTTTCTTGTCTTTATTTCCTAATTCACTAACAATTACTTTCAAATCGAAAATATTTGGAGGCAATTCATACGAGTAAATATCTGGAACATATTCACCATTTCCACTTTTTCTTTCTGATGTGAAGTATCCTTTTTTGTCAGTTAATTCTACAAGTGCGTAATCATTGTTAATACCGTTAATTGGAGCTCCAACATTTTTAGGGTTTTCCCATTTGTTTTCCTCTCCAATTCGAGCAGCACGAACAATATCTAGACCTCCTAAACCTGGCATTCCATCTGTAGCGTATATCAAGTCACCATTCAATGCGAACGTAGGAAACAATTCATTTCCTTTTGTATTGATTTCAGCTCCCAAGTTTACAGGTGCCGTCCAAGTATCGCCTTTCTTATCGTAAGTTGTATACCATAAATCTCGGCCTCCAAATCCTCCAGGCATATCAGATGCGAAAATTAAAAACTTTCCATCTTCCGTACAAGGGTGTCCAACTGAAATCGAATCATGATTTTTCAACGGTAATTTAACCGGCTCTTTCCATTCATCTCTTCCTTTTGCCTCAGACATCCAGATATCACAACCTAAGTTTTGTTTTTTAAGGTTTGGACAACGAGTAAAAAACATTGTCTTGAATCGTCCATCAAAACAAACTGTTCCTTCATTGTCTTCCGTATTAATTCCTTCACCATTCACTAAAAACGGTTCCGTCCAGTTTCCTTTTTTATCCAATGCTGAAACCCATAAATCCATATATGCTTCTCCTGTTCTTGGATCTTTATCCGTTCCCACTCCACCTGGTCTACTAGAACCATAATACAATTGAGACGTTTTTCTATCACCAAACATTGGAGCCATATCGAACTCTTTTTTGTTTAAAGTTGCTTGGTTCTCTATAATGTGTCTAGTTTTTTCAGCAATAAAATCCTTATTTCTCTTGCAAGACTCAACACCTGCTAATGCGCGTTGTTCACCTGGGACTAATTTTAAATATTCTTCGAAATTCTTTTGAGATTTAGAATACTCAGCCATCATCAATAGCATTTCACCATTGTATAAAAACACTTCAGGAACTACTTTTTGGTATTCCAATAAAATACAACGATCATACCATTCATTCGCATCTCTATAACGTTCTGTTAAACGAAATGATTCTGCTGTTTTAAAAGCCATATCAGCTTTTTTCTTAAGTGCTCCTCCTCCTTTTCTCGTCAATTTAGTATATGCCAAAGCACACAACTCTGCAGACTCAAAAAAGTTCTCACTTGCATAGGATAAATCAGCCTTAACCACATACTTACTTTGAGCAAGTATCGCAGTAGTAAAGCTCATCAAAAAAAACGTTAAGGCTATTTTAATCTTCATAAAATGTCTTTTTCAAATTGGTTGGTACTAATTCAACGAATGAATTAGATTTAGTTTACAAGAATGTAAAAGTAACAAAATTTCTAATTGAATAAAACTCTGTACAAATTATTTCAAATCACAAAACCGATTTACCAAAGGTTAATTACTCCGCTCCAGTGAACTTATCCCATTTTTCAAGGACTGCAGCGAATCCAGCAGGTAATTCTGATGTCAATTGGATCTGTTCATTTTTTTCAGGATGTTGAAATCCTAACGTTTTTGCATGTAAAGCTTGTCCTGGTAACAGTGCAAAACAATTCTCTATGAACTTTTTATACTTCGAATTCGTCGTGCCTTTGAGAATAGAATCACCACCGTATTCAAGATCGTGAAACAGTGGATGACCAATGTATTTCATGTGCACACGAATTTGGTGGGTCCTGCCAGTTTCAAGCTTACATTCCACCAAAGTAACATAACCGTATCGCTTTATCACTTTATAATGTGTCACGGCATGTTTCCCCATATCACCGTCCGGGAAAACACTCATTACTTTTCTGTTTTTAAGTGATCTTCCTAAATGCCCTGTTATGGTTCCATCTTCTTCAATATCACCCCAAACCAATGCCCAATAACGACGTTCCGTTGTTCTATCGTAAAATTGCTTTGCCAAATGGGTAAGTGAATGTTCGGTTTTAGCTACAACCAACAATCCTGTTGTGTGTTTATCTAAGCGATGAACCAAGCCTGGTCTCCCAAAATAATCTTGATTGCGTTGCGGTAAGTTTTCAAAATGATAAACTAATGCATTGACCATGGTTCCTGTATAATTCCCGTACCCCGGATGAACAACCATGTTTGCCGGCTTATTCACGACAATCAAATCTTCGTCTTCATAGGCAATATCCAGAGGAATATCTTCAGGAATTAACTCAATTTCCCGCACTGGAAAGGGTAAAACGATTGAAACTTCGTCACGCGCTTTGATCTTATAATTCTGCTTTACCTTTTCATTATTCACAAGAATATTCCCATTCTTGGCAGCGATTTGAATTTTATTGCGTGATGTATTTGGAACGCGATCCATTAAAAACTTATCAATTCGAAGTGTCTCCTGTCCAGGATCAGCCACAAATCGATAATGTTCATAAAGTTCTTCAGAGCTTGAGTCATCCTCAATCTCTTCGATATCTTCAGCCATTATTGCTTAATTATTTTAATTGTTTTTCCTGAACCATTGACTTTGAAGAAGTACATACCACTTGGGAAGTCACTTAAATCAACAATTGGTTGATCTGATTCAATAATTTTCTTTCCTTGAATTGAAAGAACTTCAACACCAGTGAACGCACTGTCTTCCACTTCAATTTTAACCTGACCACTTGTCGGATTCGGGAAAACATTAATTTTCAATTCTTTTCTTTCCTTTTCTTTTATTCCCAATGTAACATCAAGTTCTGTAGAAAATATAGGATGAATCATTACTGAGCCTTCAAATGATGATTGTAGCCAACTCGCTCCGTTATCAACACTATAATGCGTCTTGTCGTTATTCACAATATTCATGTCTAAACCTACATTTAATCGTTCTGCATCAAATTGCCTCCAACCAATATGAAACGTTCCTGTTACTGGTACTTTCATAGTATCTTGAAAAAGATACGTTGTGAACAGGTTTCGTTGGTATTGATATTCTGGTGAACGTGGGAAAAATAATTGATCTTCATAAATAACTGAACCAGGAACTCCGCCATTATCGGCCCAAACGGTCAGTAAAAACAATTTGTCACGAACATCGTAAACAGAAGGAACAAAATGAATTCTAGCTCCAATTAACGAATCCGCTTCATATGGAGTGTATTTAATTGCCAATCTTGATTGAGTGCCTGTTGGTCCATAGGCCAATTCTGCAGATCCATCATCATAACTATAATAATTTTCAAAAATTTGAGTAGATGTTGTTGAATCATTTTGTGTAAAGCTTGAATTTTGATGAGTCGCTGTTGAAATAAACTCAAACTCCTCTCTCATTCCAGGCTTCGTTTCATCATATCTATTTCCTCCAGAAAAATCGTGCAAAGAAGTGTACGTTGTCCAAGGCAAATAATTCAAATCGCCATTGTTCAATAAGTTTTCACTTAATAAAAAACTTCCTTCTGGCAGACCTGAATAATATATGGTAGTATTTCCGTCTTCCTCGTTTTCTGGAACATTATCGCTATTGCGCACAACAACTTTTACATTGCTAGACATTTTCCCAATAGGGTTGTTCTTGTAATGATCCCAAGGCACGGCTGTAAAAGTCTCCAATAATGTGTATAACGGGTATACAAAAGCGAAATCGTGAATTACTGTGTCGCTGTGACCACCAGGTCCAGGTCCTTTGGCTTCCAAATTCACATAATCCAAATGAAAGTGATCCAAGCTTCCAGATAATCCACCATAATTTTTAAATCTAAATTGGAATCCTTTTTTGAAATAATCAGAATTTTTAATTGCGATATGCGCTTGTTTAAAACCGTCAAATACTTCTCCTTGTGCACTCCAAATTCGATTCCATTGATCCAAGTCCTTTGCGTAAAACTCTAATACCAACGAATCAGATGCTTCCGGTTGATCGCCTAATCCTTTTGGCTGATATAGAAAAGTCAGATAAATTGAATCTCCTGGAGAGTTTATTGACATGTCAATTGGCTTTGAAGTCAAATGATCTGCGTATCCAACAGTTGAGGTTCCAAAAGCATACGGAAAACCATTTTCATCGAGTCCATCAAAAGTTGCCACTCCCAATGACCATGGATTCAGCGCCATAGAAAAGTTATGATAAACTTCGCTATCCAACCAAATCAATTCAGGGTCAACAACGTTCGCAAAAAACTGCGTTGCAGAATCTTGAAAAATTTCAGCATCAACAATCCATAAAGTATCTGATGGATTCGGATAATCGACAGTGTCTATAATATTAAAAGGGGGATAAACATTTGTAGGAACATGAGTAACTGGGTAGGAGCTTAAATCGCCGATTTTAATTTGAATTGGCGCAAAGTTTACATCAGTTACAACTCCGGCAGCTACATTAACTGTTCTGTGAAACGTTTGCTGCAACGTATACAACTCATCATTGTCCAATTTTACATCAGACATATCGAGTAAATGATACACTTTATCAGAAGTAACTCCAGCATCTAGATAATCTGCATTATAGGTCTGGAATTTACTCGAACTAAACTCATCAAAAATAGGTAATGTTATAGTATCAGAAGTATAAATAAATGTACTGTCAAACGTGTTTGGGTTGGCTTTTAATTGAGGTGTTTTTGTTTTTAGTAAGTGTGGATTAGCCATAATTGGTCCTACTTCTTCCCCTTGAGAAAACGACAAAAACCCAACTAACAAAAAGTTTACAATAATTAATACATTTTTCATACTCATCTTATTAATCCGGTGAACCAGTAAAATTCTTATCAGCGAATACAGAAATTGAGGCTCCAGACATTACCACTCCTTCCTCTTCAAATTCAGGAGATTGAGATGTAACTCGCGCAATGGAACTATCTGCTGCTGTGATACATGATGGGCAGGCTACAACAAACTCCATGTTCAACATATTTCGAACGCGCATGCGTGCTTCAGGAATTGTTAATCCATATAAATTTGGCAACGGTTGAATTGTCCCAACCTCGTTTCTACCAATAATTAAAACCACTTTTGAACCGATTGGAATTTTCGTTCCTGCAGCAATTGGTTTACCTTTGTAGCGTTGTTCAATTACTGCACCATGCGCTTCCTTTGATGGTTGATATTCCAATTGATATCTAAATTCTCTATTTCGAAGAATACCTTCTGCAAAGCGTTGGGATTTATCCACTAGACCAGGCATTTCAACTAAAAGCGTTCTTTTTGAAACACGCAATTTAATTGTGCGGCCTTCTTTTACATAAATATTCGATTTAGACGTTGGCGACGGATCTTGCTCCAAAATCGTTCCTGCCACTTTTGTAGGATCATAAATAGAATCCAATACTTCGTAGAGCAACTCAGAATCTGCCATTAAATTAGACAAGTTATTTTGGTTCTTGCCAATTAAATTGGGCACTTCAAGCTTTTGTCCATTGTTGGTTGAATAGCTCAAACATCCCTTCAAAATTAGGCCGCCAACAATATATACAACCAGAATTAATCCAAAATTGATTAAAAAGCGTTTGCTCCAAATAAAATTCCCAAGTTTTTTAAGTAGTATCATAACAAAATTTACATCTGCAAATATACGTTTTTAGAAGTTCGGAGAAAGCTGATGAGACTTATAAAAATCTTCAATTGCGTCATACGCTTCTTTTGCGGTATCGACAATTTTTAAATAATCCATATCAGCTGCAGAAATGTTGTTTTCTTGTTCCAACATTGCTGACTTCACCCACTCAACTAGTCCTGTCCAATAAGTCGAACCAATTAACACAACTGGTCGTTTATTAATTTTATGTGTTTGCATTAAGGTTAATGCTTCAAACAATTCATCCAATGTTCCAAATCCACCAGGAAGCACAACAAATCCTTGTGCATATTTTACGAACATTACTTTTCGAACGAAGAAATAGTCGAACGACAAGTTGTGTTCTTGGTCGATAAATGGATTGTGGTTTTGCTCGAACGGAAGGTCAATATTCAATCCAACAGATTTTCCACCGCCTTCTTGCGCACCTTTATTTCCCGCTTCCATAATTCCAGGACCACCACCAGTTATTACTCCGTAACCTCCTTCAGCTAATAAACGAGAAACTTCGACTCCTAGTTGGTAATATTTATTATCTGGCTTTGTACGTGCAGATCCAAAAACAGAAATACACGGACCGATTTTCGCCATTCTCTCATACCCTTCAACGAATTCAGCCAAAATTTTGAAAATTGCCCAACTATCGTTGATTTTAATATCGTTCCAGTCTTTTATAATTTTATTCATGTGTGATTTTCAGTATTCGCAGTGGTATGCTGTGTCTTCTTAGGATTAGTCTTCCACTATATTTTTTTAATCTTGACTAACAAAAATAGTATTATATAGACTATAACGCAGTTTTAACGTTAAAATTATGATTGAATCAAAGAAGATTAAATCAAATGCATTAACTTGGTCAACATGATCCGGTTTACCTTCATTATTCTCATTCTATCCTTTTCTTTTTTGGGGAAAACGCAAGGTTCTTTTTTTGCCACACCTGATTCTTTGAATAAAGGACGATTAATTGGTGTTTCTGTCGGTGTTGGTTCTGTTTGGGCTGGAAGTATGATTGGGCTGTCTCAAGTTTGGTATGCTGATTCTGAGAAAACGAAGTGGCATGCGTTTAATGATTCTAAAGATTGGCTTCAGATGGATAAGGTAGGTCATTATTATACGGCGTACAAATTAAATCAATTGACAACCGACATGTTTCGCTGGACAGGCTTCAACAGAAGAAAATCACTGTGGATAGGAACTGGTGTGAGCTTGGGGTATCAAACAACCTTAGAAATGCTGGATGCATATAGTGCCGATTGGGGGTTTTCTTGGGCCGATATGTTAGCGAACGGTTTAGGAACTGCTTCATACATGACACAGCAATTAATTTGGGACGAAGAACGCTTTATCCCAAAATTCTCATACTATCCAACTAAATACGCAGCTGTACGACCAGAAATACTGGGAAGTAATTTCGCTGAATCTGTATTGAAAGATTACAATGGTCAAACCTACTGGCTCAGTTTCAGTCCTGGTACATTTATGAAAGACAGCAAATTTCCAAAATGGGCATGTATATCAATTGGTTATGGAATCAATCAAAAATTAGTAGGTTCAGAAGAGTATTATTTGGATCCTGCGACAGGGAATGAATATTTTTCCTCGCGCGAAGTCTTGCTATCTATCGATATTGACTTTAGTAAAATACCCGTTAAAAAACCGTGGTTAAAAACCTTACTGAAACAATTTAACTATCTCAAAGTTCCTTTTCCTGCCGTTGGACTTCGGAACGGGAAAGTCTTTGGAAGTATATTAGGATATTAAGTTTAGGATACCAAGACTTCAAGACACAAGATATTAAGACTTACTCGATTGTGACGAATTAATTCTGTGAAACAAAATCTATGAACTCCTTGAATTATTTAAACTGAGCTTGTCGGAGCGTGAACTATTTCAATAAAGCTTCATATTCAAAAGTAACAACATTACCTTCTGTTGCGCTTGGTGTCATTCCAAAATCTCTTCGGTCGATGACACCTTTTCCTGAAATAACGTTTTTTCCGTTTTTTTCAATGCGGTTTAAGCTCACAATGATATCTTTTGTTACTCCCAACATCGTGAATTCTCCATTGATTTCATAGTTGTCATTTCCTTTGTCAACTATGGAACTTGCTTTATAACTCATTACAGGGAATTTGTCTACTTTAAAATATTCATCGCCTCTCAACGATTCATCTCTGAAACCGTTGAACGTTGTGAAGTTTTCCATTGAAAGTTCAATTTCAAAAGTTGATGTAGTAATGTCCTCTGCCAAAACAACTTTACCGTTCACATTTTTAAAAGCGCCTTTTGTTTCTCCTTTCTTTCCAAGATGAAACAGAACATTTGACGCGGATGGGTCTAATTTATATGAACCTACAATTTCTTTTAAGTCCAAAATTCGCGCTTGAACAACTTGTTCGTCTTTTTTATTGGAAACAGAAGATTCAACTTCTGCTTCAAAAGTTTCCAATTCTTCATTTATCATAAATGATGGAAGCGTCAATCCTACAATCAAAAGAAACGAAAATATGGTTTGACCAATGTACCTGTCTCTTATACACATCTCCGAGCCCACGAGACAGGCAGAAATCTCG
>CAJXRM010000058.1 GCA_913059205.1 uncultured Flavobacteriales bacterium | reverse complement strand
ACACAGAGTAGATCGTCGGCAGCGTCAGATGTGTATAAGAGACAGGTATTGGTTAATTACGCAATAATAAATCGGTCTGTTAAATTATAAACGCAATTAATGCAATTGTTATAGAAATAAAAAATGAATGATTTAATTTCACGAAATCTATTTGCTCTCCCTTTCGCTTAGCGTCAATTGTAAATGCGGTTTCATTAAAAATGCTTAATTTTGACCTCCAAATGAACTGTTATACATGGATATATTTGAAGAAATTCGACCTTATAGAGATAAAGAAGTAGCCGATGTAATTGGAATGCTAATTGTCGATAAAGAGTTTATTCGTGCGATTACTAAATATCAATATCCACGGTTAATGTATGTTATGCCGGGATTTACAAAATACCTGGTTAAGAAGGGGTTGAAACAACGGTTAGGTGATTTAAAAACTGTATATGAATTTCAAGACATGGTTGCGGGCTATGTGAATAAAGTGCTTAAAAAAAGCGCAAATTCACTTACGCATGAAGGTTTGAATTCTTTGTCTAATAAAGAACCATATTTGTTTATTAGTAATCACCGTGATATCGCAATGGATCCAGCGTTGATTAGTTATTTGTTGCATTTTGATAACCATGGAACAACAGAAATTGCCATTGGTGATAATCTATTGAAAAAAGAATTTGTTTCAAAGTTAATGCGCTTGAATAAAAGTTTCATTGTGAAACGCTCGGCGAAAGGCAGAGAGAAGTTATTAGCAACAAAATTATTGTCGGAGTATATACATCATTCAATCGATTCTGGAAATAATGTCTGGATTGCACAACGTGAAGGTCGTGCAAAAAATGGTCTAGATAAAACGGATCCAACAATCATTAAAATGTTTCATATGGGAAAACGTGATGAAAACATTAGCCTTCAAAAGGCAATTAATGGTATGAATATTATTCCAGTGTCAATTTCCTATGAGTACAATCCATGCGACGAGTTGATTGCTCGTGAATTGTATGAAATAGAAACAAATGGTTCTTTTGAAAAAGACGAAAAAAGTGATGTAATAAGTATTGGTAAAGGTGTTGAAGGGTATAAGGGAAATATTCATTTACATTTTGGGACAAAGATTGTCGCAAATGATGATGATCCAGTTAACATCGCCGAACAAATTGATCAACAGATTATTGGGAGTTATAAATTACATCCTTCAAATTATTTTGCATACGAGATTCTTATTAAAGAAGACAGTTCTGTTGGACCTAGTTTGGATGAATTAAAAATCGATCTTACTCAAATGGATGCGAAACGTGAGGAATTCAATGAAAGATACAACAGTTTCGCTCCTGAGCTACGTCCATACTTCATACAGATGTACGCCAATCCTGTATTAAATAAATGGAAAGTTCAGAAGAACTAAACCATTTTACTTGCAATCCAAACCTTAAGTTTTCTAAAAGGTGTCATGTCTGCTATTCGTGCTAAAAAAGCATTTTTAAATCCGGTAATGATTACAGCTTTATTATTTTTCAATCCTTTGTAGGCCTTTTCTGCAACAGTTTTAGCAGACATTGCAGTTTTTTCGAAGAGAGGGGAGTCTTCCATATTCGCTGCTTGAATAAAACCTGTTCGTGTCGCTCCCGGACATAAGGCACTTACCAAAACACCAGAATTTTTTAATTCAAAGTGCATTGCTTCTGTAAAGTGTAAAACATACGATTTTGTTGCAGCATAAACAGACATTTTAGGAATTGGCTGAAAAGCAGCAGTTGAAGCAACATTGAGCAACATTCCAGTTTTTTTATCCGCAAATTGTTTACCGTAAATCAATGATAACTCCGTTAAGTTTACCACATTCAAATTAATCATATCGACCGTTTTGGACATGTCAGATTCCACAAATTGGCCATGGTCACCAAAACCGGCATTATTAATTAGAATATCCACTTCAAGTCCTTTTTCGGCTACTTTTTGACTTAATTCAATTCCTGCTCCAGGAAGAGATAAATCATGAGGAATGACTGTAATGTTAATTGAATACTGGCGCCTTAACTCTTCGGCAATTGCGTTCAATGTTTCTTTGCTTCTCGCAGTTAAAATTAAATCATAATTGTCTTTTGCCAATAATTTAGCAAATTCAACTCCGATTCCACTTGATGCTCCTGTAACTAATGCTGTTTTCATAGTTTCAAATGTACAACCAATCTCTGGTGAATTCAATTTCTTGAGGATATATATAAATTATTACAAATGAATATCCGAGGATTTACTATCTTCACCTCAACAACATTTTTATGCTAGAAGTAAAAAATATATCCAAGTCTTTTTATAAGCATGAAGCACTCAATGATGTGTCTCTACATGTAAATAAAGGAGAAGTTTTTGGTTTATTAGGGCCAAATGGAGCTGGAAAAACAACCTTAATTCGCGTGATAAATCGAATCATTCAACAAGACAGTGGTTCGGTTCGATTTGATGGAAATTTAATGACACAAAATGATCTTCAATCAATTGGTTATTTACCAGAAGAGAGAGGATTGTATAAAAACATGACTGTTGAGGCACATGCCGTTTTTTTAGGACGATTGAGAGGGCTGTCAAAAGCGGACATTAAAATTAAAATCGATTATTGGTTTGATCGCTTCAATATTAACGATTGGAGAAAAAAGCGTATTGAAGAACTATCGAAAGGAATGGCGCAAAAAGTACAATTTATTTGTACGGTCTTACATGAACCTAAATTATTGATATTAGATGAACCTTTTAGTGGATTTGACCCAATAAATATTGAATTGATTAAGCAAGAGTTAATCGAAATGAAAGCTGCTGGAAAAACGATAATTCTTTCTACACATAATATGAAGAGTGTAGAAGAGATTTGTGATAGAGTGGCGCTTATTCATCAATCGAAAAAGGTGGCGGAAGGCAAAATATCAGAATTACAAGCTGAGCGAAAGCTTGGGTTGTACGCGGTTCGATTTAGAGGAAGTATGATTGCTTTTGTAAACGCATTGTGGACAGGCTTTGAAATAGTTGATAAAACAATCTTGGGAGATGATCGATTCGAAGTGAGCTTAAAAATGCGCGGAGACAATTCTTTTGATGATTTATTAAAAGTGTTAATTGGACAAGTTCAAATGGAAGCAGCATGGGAAATGCTTCCGTCTATGCAGGATGTATTTATTGATGTCGTTCAACCAAAACAAGAGGAGGTAAACAATGCGTAACAGTCTGTTAATTGCAATGCGAGAGTGGAAAGAGCGTATCGGCTCTCGTTCCTTTGTTTTGATGTCAATTTTAGGACCAGTGGTCGTTTTAGGAATGATTTACGTACTCTTTGCGCTTGGAAGCCAACCGAAGCAACATTGGAATGTCCTAATTGCCGATCCTGCTGGGTTGATGGAAAATAAAATTATGGCAGGAAAAGACATTTCCATTGATTATTCTTTTGCTGACGGATATATTGAAACGGAGGAGTTCGCCAATGGGAAAAAGTATCAAGAGTTTGATGCCTTGCTTGAAGTGAATGAGAAAGTTCTGACAAATAAGATCAGCCACGTTTTTTATAGAAATGAACCGTCTGTTCGTATGCAAACGCGTGTCCAATATTACTATGAAAGAAGATTGGAAGAGATTTTAATTAAACAATTCACGGACCTATCGTTATCGGATTTTAGAAAAATTAAACAACCAATCACCGTAAGTTTTTCGGATGTTTATGATCCTGAGAACAAGGCATCCGATTTGTCTGGGTGGGTTGGGTTTTTCTACGGGACCTTAATTTTTGTGTTCATTTTTCTTTTTGGAATGACAATTTTAAGAAGTGTATCTCGCGAAAAGAGCAATCGAATTGTAGAAGTGTTATTGGCTTCCGCTTCACCGAATCAATTGATGGTGGGTAAAATTCTGGGAATTGGATTTGCTGCGTTTTTCCAATTTGTGATTTGGACTGTTGTAATAGGTTTTGGACTCTACTTCATGCGTGAGAATCTATTTCCAGATTTATTAGATGCATCCAATATGAACATTCAACAATTAACGCTAAATGCTGCAGATGCTACTTATCAAGAATCGCAATTTGCATCTCATGAGTATAACAAGTTTGTTGATTTAATATTTGGACAGGTTCAATTTGTTAATATGACAGGCTTTTTCCTACTCTTTTTCGTTGGAGGATATTTGTTTTATGGCGCCTTGTTTGCTGCAATAGGTGCAACGATGGGATCTGAAAGTGATGGTCAACAATTTGTATTGCCATTGATATTTTTACTGTTCTTAGCTTTGTACTCTGGCTATTTTGTTTTAAATTATCCAGAGAATACAATGTCAACATGGTTGCATTATATTCCATTTACATCGCCCGTTGTTGTTATGGTAAAATTATCTCAGGGATATCAACCCGGAGAAGCGTATGAAATTTACATGTCATTCTTTGTCCTATTAATTTCGGCATTTATGATGATGGCAATTGCAGCACGATTGTATAAAAATGGAATATTGCAGTTTGGACATCGTGTTCGGTTAAAACACGTATTCAAATGGTTGAAAAAGAATTAAGGAGAATTGCGGTTATCGACCTAGGGACCAATACCTTCAATCTATTGATTGCTGAAATTGGTCTATCCAGATTAGAATACATTTACTCCGAAAAGGTAGCTGTCCTTCTTGGTATGGGAGGAATTAATGATGGGTTCATTGCAGATGACGCAATGGAAAGGGCCAAATTAACCCTTCTGCAGTTTAAGTTAAAGTGTGAAGAGTTGTCAGTTCAATCGATTGAAGGTATTGGCACTTCGGCTCTACGAGAAGCAAGAAATTCAACGGTCTTGGTTGAGTATGCTTTACACTCATTGCGAATTCCAATTTCAATTATTTCCGGTGTTGATGAGGCTAAATTGATTTACAATGGAGTGCGTTATTGTCATCTTATAACTGATGCGACTCTAATTATGGATATTGGAGGAGGAAGCACAGAGTTAATTCAGGCAGATCAGTCAGGGTTAATTAATGCCGTAAGTTTAGATATTGGCGTTTCAAGGATCTACCAATTGTTAAATAAGCCGGAGGAATATTCGCTTGATGACATAAAATTTATTAATGCGTATTTAAATAAGCAAGAATCTAGCTTTTTTAGTTCGGCAAATGTCTCTGTTTTAGTGGGGTCATCTGGCAGCTTTGAAACTATTTTTGAAATGGTAAATAAAATGGAATTCCCTGCAACCGGAAATTCATTTGAATTACCATTGGATTTAGTAATGAAGGAGTTGAACTGGTTGATTTCTTCAACACTCGAAGAACGAATGAATAACGAATGGATTGATTCAATTCGAAAAAAAATGATGCCGATTGCAGCGCTTAAAATAAAATGGATAATTGAGAAAATGGATATAAAACAAGTGTTCGTTTCACCATATTCATTAAAGGAAGGTGTGTTTATGTCAAACTTGGATGAAATTTAAATATTAGTTGCGCATAAATGTAATACCACCATTTCTAGCGAATTGTTGTAAATCACAAGTTAAAATTCCTGTTGAGACTTGTGTAATGAATTCCATTGGTTGAGCATCTAGTAAAAGACGACTAGGATTGAATGCACTTTGTGAAGTGAATGGTTCTGTTTTTCCTTCCTTTTCTTCTTCATAATAGAGAATTCCGACTATATCCTTATCACCATTTTTATAGTGGTAAGTAATTCCTTCATTTATAGGAAATGAACCCAAATAAACAGTCGATTTTTCAGCCAATTTCCCTACTGACATTGAGTTGATTTCGCTCCATTTTTCATTTTTTAATTGGTGCAAAGTAATTTTATTGTCCTCGCCATCAGCTTTCAATGTCAGTAGATAATACTCACCATTTGAAATCGAAATCAGTCCAGTTTCTACCCCATATCTTGATTCGTCAGTCAAGTAATATTTCCCCATATTTCCGTATCCGAAATTTTTGAATTTAACACAGTTTTTGGGTTCAGGCAAAAACAAATCTGAGACTAATTCTGCCTTAGGTGAATATCCTTTGATCGTATATCCCAAGGCATCTGCTTTATTTTCACGCCATGAAAAGTGCGATATTTCGTTGTCAAACCCAACAAAATTCCATTGTCCACTTGTTTCAGATTTAATGGCATCAGCGTCAACATGTCCTAATTTGATAACGTTGTGAGTCAAATTGTGATGTGTCATGAGCATGGCAAATTCATGATATTCTTTCGCTTTTTTGTCATAATAACGGTATTGAGAAATGAGGACCTTGTCGGTTACTGTAGCGTCCTGAAATTCAAAAATGTTATAGTCGTAATAACCTTCAAATCGCTTAACTTTTATTCCAATATCCAAGGTGCCAGACTTGGCATTTCCTGCAGTATTGATTTGGTTGAAGTAAAAACGTCCGTTATTTTTTAAATCCAAATTATCGATGAAATAAATGTAATTTGTATTCTCATTGAATAAAAAATGCGGTGTATGATTCTCAGGGTTGAATTTTTGCTCCCACATTTTTGAATCTTCTTCACCGACCAAGGTCAAGTTGATTTGGTTCATATATTCTTTCGAACTTTGACTTAAAAGCAGACCACCTTTTCCTTTCCATTCAATTGCCTGAATAAACGGATGATCCTGAGGTGGAACACCAATTACTGTCTGTGCAGTGGAACTATAAAAAAATGTCAATAAAGCAGAAAGCAGAAATATACGCATGTTGTTTTAGGTTTGTTTAGCAGGCACAAGATAACTTCTCAAAATGTAGATTCGAAAGAAATTGACGAGCTTTCATTAACAACTTTTCCACATATTAATCTAACTGCACGATAAAAAGTAAGTTAAGTCTTATTATCTTTATGCAAAATTCAATTTAGATGAGTAAAATATTAGTCATAGACGATGAAAGAGCAATTCGAAGAGCATTGCGTGAAATTTTGGAATTTGAGGAGTACGAAGTTGAAGAGGCTGAAAACGGGAAAGAAGGGTTAGATAAAGCAAAATCAGGTTCGTATGATATAATATTTTGCGATATCAAAATGCCGGAATTGGACGGAATGGAAGTTTTGGACGGGTTGTTGGCTGAAAAAATTGATTCTCCTGTAATTATGATTAGCGGGCACGGTAATATTGAAACAGCCGTGCAAGCAATAAAGAAAGGTGCCTTTGATTTCATTGAAAAACCACTGGATCTAAATCGAATTTTAGTTACTATACGAAACGCGAAGGACAAAACGGTGCTTATCGAAGAGAAAAAAGTACTAAAGAAAACTGTGAAGAGTTTTAAAGGGTCTTCAATTATTGGAGAAACGGATGGAATAATTCAAATCAAGGAAATGATTGAAAAGGTAGCTCCTTCTGATGCCCGAGTTTTGGTTACTGGTGAAAATGGAACTGGAAAAGAATTGGTTGCGCGTTCGTTACACGATAATAGCGAGCGAAAGGAAATGCCTTTTATTGAAGTAAATTGTGCCGCGATACCATCCGAATTGATAGAAAGTGAGTTGTTTGGTCATGAAAAAGGTGCTTTTACCTCAGCCGTAAAGCAAAAGAAAGGGAAATTTGAATTGGCTTCTGGAGGTACTTTGTTCCTAGATGAAATAGGCGATATGTCTGCAAGCGCTCAGGCAAAAGTGCTAAGAGCTCTGCAGGAAAATGTAATTCAGCGTGTAGGAGGTGAAAAAGATATTAAGGTAAATGCTCGAATTGTAGCTGCAACAAATAAAGATTTAAGAAAAGAAATTGAAGCAGGGAATTTTAGAGAAGATTTATACCATCGATTGGCAGTAATTTTAATGCACGTTCCTTCGTTAAACGATAGAAGAGACGATATTCCAATTTTAGCAGAGCATTTCATGACATTGGTTTGTGCTGAACATGGAATTGCACGCAAGTCATTCGATACGAAGGCGCTGGATGAATTGCAAAAAACAAATTGGACAGGAAATATTCGTGAATTACGAAATATTGTTGAACGCTTAATTATACTTAGTGGATCGGTAATAACAGAAAGCGACGTAAAAGCATTTTCTAATCCAAGAAGTTAACGATTTACTTATAAATTCGGTAATCGTTTTCAGCAATTTCCATCACAGTAGATGATATCAACTTATTATTTGATAAAAGGTTAACGCAACTCGTGTCATTTAATAATGCAATTTCGAAATCACTGTTTACATTCATCGACTGCGAAAGTAAGGCGCGGTAAGCATAAACTTTAACAGGAGCTGATTGATGTGACAATAGGGCATTTAACTCATTTTCATTCGCCGATTTCTTTAATTCATTGAAACTAGAGTAATTGTCACTTGAAAGGTCGGTGTTCGGTTCAAAAACATCCGTAACAGTTGATGTTTGAATAATATGAAATACAACACTATCTAATTTGTTTTCAAGTCGATAGGCCATAAAATTTTGAGTAGTTGTTGATGGAATTGCATTAACAAATACACGTAATTCATTGTAATCTTTGGCTGATATTTCCATGCTTTTTACAGTTAAAGCAAGAATTATTGACAACAAGGAAAGCATTCTAAATTTCATAAATACTGTAAACGTTTTTTTAAGTAATTAACATCAATAACCGAGCCACCCCATTCAAGAAGTGTAAATCCTTCTCGCTTTATCGACTCAATTAACTGGGGCTCAAGATAATGATAATCCATCGGATTTGCAACAGGACATGTGAGGATGTAAAAACGAAAAACGTTATCGGGCTCAGGATTTACCACTAATTCCGCAAAATTGATCGCTTCTTCATTTAAAACAAAATAAATATAATTGAACTCGTTTTGAACAAGTTGAGGTCCCCAAAATGTGATGAAGTCCGCTTTTTCTTTTGAATTAAATCCAAATGCGTTCAATTGCTTTTCCAAAAAGCGAATCGTTTCTTCTCGGTTAATGACCGCACCTTTTTCAGGACTGATAATGTTCAACGAAAGTGTTTGGTCAGCTTCCCAAAAGAGATAATTGAATGTTTCGTTTTCTATTGTAATGTCTCCATTTGGTAGCGCACTTCCTTTCCAAGCTTCATTATAGAAAGGGTAAGTAAATGCCAGTTTACCTTTAGGACGAATGGTTAATGAAAAATCAATTTCACTTTCTGGATAAAGATAGATAACTGGTTTGTCTACAACAACTGGAAATTCGCTTGACTCAAACCGAATCGCATACGTATCGACAAATTGTTCTTTTATGTTTAATGAGTCAGCATATATTTCATAATACAAGTCGTTGTAGAAGAATTGAAAACTATGAATTCCCGGCGTTGTTTGAATTCTAAACTCGTTGTGTACATCTAGATTTTTAGAGTTATTTACTCCATCAATACTATATAGAACGGTACGATCAGAAACATTGTCTATAAAACCTTTAAATTGAAAGATAAACAATGACTCGTTTGAAATTAAACTTTCACTTTTTTCTGAAGAGACAAGTGTAACTTCAGGAATCAAAATACCTTTTTCACTCGAAAATGCTAGAAGTGAGAATTGAATTAAGACAATAGAAAAAAAGAGTTTCATAATTGATTATTTATAGGTTCATATTTTTCTCAATCATCTGTGGGTCGATTTCAGATCCACCCCATTCAATAACCGTAAAACCATTTCGTGAAATTGGCTTAATTTCTTGAGCTTGAAGTGGACCAGTTTGATTTGGGTCCTTTATTGGGCAAGTCAAAATATACAATCGATAAACATTATCAGGACGAGGGGTAATATTC
The DNA here is from genome assembly GCA_913059205.1 of uncultured Flavobacteriales bacterium. GTDB lineage: Bacteria > Bacteroidota > Bacteroidia > Flavobacteriales_D > Crocinitomicaceae > UBA4466. Next base: position 11,196 of record CAJXRM010000058.1, on the reverse strand, counting down.
AATTCTCCAAAATAATCAGCATCTTCGTTCATCACAAAGCATACATAATTGAATTCATTCTTTGTTAATTTTGGTCCCCAAAACGTTATAAAATCCGCTTTTTCTTTGGAGTTTAATCCGAAAGAATTCAATTGATTAGATAGAAAACTTGTTGCGTCTGCGCCACTTACAATAGATCCTTCTCTTGAATTAATGATTTCAGATGTTATTGTTTGGTCTGCTTCCCAAAATAAATAATTATACATTTCTTTATTGATTAAAATGTCTCCATTTGGCAGAGCAATTCCTTTCCAGAATTCGTTGTAAGTGGGATAAGTAAACGCCAATGTCCCTTTTGGTTTTACACTTAATTTGAACGTGATTTCTTTTTCAGGGTATAGATAAATTACAGGCTTTTCCACTTGAATTGGGTAATTCGCATTATACAATTGTACTTCATATGTATTTACATGATGAGGCTTTATTGCTAACGAATCAGTGTAAACTTCTTCATATTGGTGGTTGTAATAAAATTGAAAGATATGTGAACCAGGAGTGGATTTAATCGACAATTGGTTTTTAGCATCTAATTTTTGTGTTCCATTCACATTATCGATACTATACATGATGACTATTTCGGAATTTTTATTGAAATCACCAATGAACTCAAACACGTAAACCGCTTCATTGCTTTGAAGCTTCGTGTTCTTTACGGATGATTTAAGCATTATCTGTGGGACATATTCCGGTGATTGTATCGAGTTGGAGATAAATGCAATGTGCAATAAAAAGAGAGCTAAAATTGATTTCATAACGAATGGTTTTAATTGGATACAATTAGTTCAATAAAAGGTTCAAAACGGAATGATCTTTTTATTGCACCAGTTCAATGATCTTTTTCACCAAAATAGAAGAACTGAATTCCTTTGTGTTGACAGCAACGTTTGATAAATTTCCATTCTGATAATCAATAAATGATTGATTAAGAAATGCAATTAGAGTTTCTACATCCAAATAATCCACAAAGCAGCCACATTCTGTTCTATTAACAATAACGTTTAGATCGCTATCTTTTTCTCCAATTGCCACTATTGGCCGCTTTGCACCTAAGTACTCAAAAAACTTTCCAGTTAAAATGCCTTTGACATTTCCTGAGTTATTTGCTACTAACAATAACAATTGTGAAGATCGTTGCAATAGAATACTTTCAGAATGGGGAATGGGAGGAATGATTGTCACGTATTTTTCCAAACCATATTCTTTTAATGAATTGATTACCTGGTAGTCGACTGTTCCAATTAAATTTATTTTTAATTGAGTTGAAAGTGCATTGTTCGTTTCAATTAACTTATTCAGTGCCTTCCATAAAACCAGGGGATTTCGCGTAAATGGCATCGAACCAAAGTGAGAAATTGTAAAGTCTTTGTCTAACTCAATTGTCGATTTATCAAATTCAGGGAAATTATATCCATTGGTTACGACATGAATTTTTCGCTTGGCAATTTCTTCAAGCCCTTCCGCACAAGCATTCGAAACGGTTACAACTTCATCAGCTTTCTGTAGAACTAATTTTTCTAAGCGTCTGTGCTTGCTATCAGCTCTTTTACCTGGAAGTAAGTCACTGTAAAAGTCAATCTGGGTCCACGGATCACGAAAATCAGCAATCCATTTTACGGCAAACTGTTCCTTTAGCCGCAGCGCTATTAGGTGAGTACTGTGAGGAGGTCCTGTGGAGATAATCGTTGTTATTTCTGGGTGATTTTTCAAATAGATTGTTAAGAACCGCGCACTTGGTTTTATCCAGAAAACCCGTGAATCTGGGATAAATAAATTGCCGCGTACCCAAATCATTACTTTTTGAAAGAAGGATTGTTTCTTTGATTGGGTAAATCCAACACCAGCCTTTTTTCCACGTTGTAGAAATTTGTTTGGTTCAAATATCTTTCTACGAATTACGGTTACATCGTTACTGACTTCCTCATTTAAATTTACGTCAATTGCAGGCCAGGCAGCATCGTGAGGGCAATATACGGTAAGATTGCAGTTGTTTTCTTTGAAATAGTTTGAAAAGCGTAACCATCGATGAACTCCAGCGCCACCAGAAGGAGGCCAATAATAGGTAATTAATAGAACGTTTTTCTCGTTTTCCAATTTAATTCAATTTCTCCAAAATAGCATCCATCGCGTCTTTCAATCCATCAGGGTTTTTACCTCCTGCTGTAGCGAAGAAAGGTTGTCCGCCTCCGCCTCCTTGAATCAGCTTTGAAACTTCACGAATTATGTTTCCCGCGTGCAATTCTTTTTCTTTCGTTAGGTTGTCAGAAATTATTACGCTTAATGTGCATTTATCACCATCTTTTCCACCGATAACTCCTACGAAATTATCAATTTCACCTTTGAACTGGAATAAAATATCTTTGATCGAATCTCCGTCCAACTCAACAATTTCGTTCAACAATTGAATGTCACCAAATTGCGAAATCGCATTTTTCAGATTGCCTTTGACGTTTTTCGCTTTGTCTCTTTGAAATTGTTCAATCTCTTTTGACAAAGCAGCATTTTTAGTCAATAAGTCATTAACAGCTTTTACAATGTCTTTTGGGTTTTTCAATGAAACGGCAATTTCATCTAACAAATTTGCTTTCTTTTGGAAGTACGCTTCTGCAGTTGAAGAAGTAATTGCCTCGATTCTTCGGACACCTGCCGCCACAGCAGATTCAGATGTAATGATGAATAAACCAATTTCTCCAGTATTTTGAACATGTGTGCCTCCACATAGCTCCACTGATTCACCGAATTTAATGATACGAACAGTATCACCATATTTCTCGCCAAATAAAGCCATGGCACCCATTTCTTGTGCTATTTCCATTGGTGCATTTCGCTTTTCTTCCAACGCAATACTCGCTTTTATTTGAGTAGAAACCAATTCTTGAATTTTGGCTAATTCTTCATCCGTAACCTTTGAAAAGTGAGAGAAATCAAAACGCAGATAGTCCGAATTTACTAATGAACCTTTTTGCTCTACATGCGTTCCAAGAACAGTCCTAAGCGCATGATGAAGTAGGTGAGTTGCTGAGTGATTGTTCGCCGATGCTTGACGCTTACTTTTAGAAACTACTGCTTCAAAAGTGGCACTCACATCACTCGGTAAATCTTTCATTAAGTGAACAATTAAATTGTTCTCTTTTTTTGTGTCAAATATGCTTGATTTAATTCCTTTTGCTTCAATGTATCCCGTGTCTCCAACTTGACCACCTCCTTCAGGATAAAAAGGAGTTAAATTGAAAACTACTTGGAAGAATTCTTTTTGTTTTTGAGAAACCTTTCGGTATTTTACAATTTTAACAGTAGTTGAAAGAATATCGTAACCAACGAATTCTTCAACATTGTCCTCCAACAATTCCACCCAATCATCTGTTTCGATTGCCGTAGCTGCTCTCGAACGATCCTTTTGCTTCGTTAATTCTTCCTCAAAGACCTTCTCATCGATTTCTAATCCGTTTTCGCGCGCGATTAGTGATGTTAAGTCAACAGGAAATCCAAAAGTGTCATACAATTCGAAAACAACTGTTCCGTCTATTAACTTTGACCCGCTTTTTTTTGTGTCGTTAATTACAATTTCAATACGTTTTAACCCTTGCTCCAATGTTCTAAAAAAGCTATTCTCCTCCTCGGTGATAACTTTATGTATCAGTTCTTTTTGCTTATTCAACTCTGGAAATGCGCCACCCATTTCTTTTGCTAAAACTGTAGAAAGATCTGCTAAAAATGATTCCTTTAATTCTAGTGTTTGGTAACCGTAACGAACAGCTCGTCTTAAAATACGACGGATCACATAACCTGCGCCAGTATTTGAAGGAAGTTGGCCGTCTGCAATTGAAAAAGAAATTGCGCGCACATGATCTGCAATAACGCGCAATGCGATATCCGTTTCTTCGGTAACTTTATATTTTTTCCCTGAAACTTTTTCCATGTGTTGGATTAACGTTTGGAAAAGGTCGGAATCATAATTGGATTGTTTCCCCTGAAGTGCCATTGCTAAACGCTCTAATCCCATTCCTGTGTCAACGTGTTTTTCAGGAAGCGGCTCTAAAGATCCATTTGCCTTTCTATTGAATTGCATGAAAACATTGTTCCATATTTCGATGACTTGAGGATGATCTTCGTTCACCAATGATTTACCATCAATTTTTGAACGTTCATCTTCATTTCTTAAGTCCACATGGATTTCAGTACATGGTCCACATGGTCCGATGTCACCCATTTCCCAGAAATTATCTTTCTTGTTCGCTAGGATAATTCGGTCTTCAGAAATGTATTTTTTCCAAATTTCAATACTTTCAGTGTCAACTGGAACGCCATCTTGTTCGTCACCTTCAAAAACAGTAACGTATAAACGATCTACTGGTATTTTATACACTTCGGTTAATAAATCCCAAGCCCATTCGATAGCTTCTTCTTTGAAGTAGTCACCAAACGACCAATTTCCAAGCATCTCGAACATCGTGTGATGATACGTATCAACACCAACTTCTTCTAAATCATTGTGTTTTCCAGAAACACGCAAACACTTTTGTGAATTAGCGACACGTCTATTTTTCGGAACTGCATTACCAAGGAAAAAATCTTTGAATTGATTCATGCCGGCGTTGATAAACATCAAAGTAGGATCGTTTTTCACGACCATTGAAGCGCTCGGTACAATTTCATGTCCTTTTGATTCAAAATAATCAAAGTATGCTTTTCTAATTTCAGATACTGTCATTGTTTGCGTAAAATCGTTTTGTAACTCTGCAAATGTACTTTATTATTAATTGATAATTGACAATGTAAAATCGACAATTATTGAATTTTTAATTTTTGATTGAGTTTATTAATAATTATGTGTAACTCATCAATAGGGATTTTTGATGAGCAGTAAATATGATTCTCATGATTGCGGATAATTAAAACTCCTGATTTATCTTCTTCGTATCCAACTGGAAGAATACTTAAAATTATATTTTGATTTATAATCGACTTTTTACCGTCTTTAAACCATCTGTAATCTGCTTCATATTTGATTGAATTAGTGTCAAATTTTATAATTTCTACTCCGAATGTATTCCATAATGAAACTCTTAAAAAATAAAAAAAAATTAAACCTGAAAGTAGAACTCCAATAAAGTAACCAAACTGTAATCCTACTCTAGAAGATATCATATAAATGGTCATGAAAAATGGAATCGATATGGCAATAACAGTAAAAAAGTAAAATGTTACTCTAACAAAAAATGGAGGTTTTTTAACTGATAGTTTTAGAGTATTATTTTCTAATGAGTATTGCATTTTTCCATTTTCCATGATTTATTGTCAATTATTTAACCTCTTTTTTGTAAATCATTTGAGTTGGATAAGCAAAATCAAGTCCTTCTTCATTGAAGCGTTTTAAAATCGCCATATTGATGTTGGTTTGTGTTTGAAGAATATCTGATGTTGGTTTAATGAAATAGATATACATGATTCCCATTGAAAAATCTCCCCAATTATTAAAAGATACCAAGTGATTTTCTTCTAAATCAGGATTTGAAGTACTTATTTCCTTTAAAATTTGTATTGCACGTTCCATTTTTTCAGGAGACGTTTCGTAGGTTAAGCCTAAGTTTGTAACTACTTTTCGTGAAGGTTCCAAAGTTACATTTTCCACAGCTTCGTCACTAAAGTGGGCATTTGGCAATGTAACCAATCGACCTTCTAATGTTCTCAAACGCGTGCTTCTTATTCCTACTTCTTCTACAAAACCATCGTAACCATGAATTTGGATTCGATCTCCTACTTTGAATGGCTTATCCACATAAACCATTATACCACCAAAAATATTTTTAACCGTATCTTGAGCAGCCAAAGCTAAAGCTAGACCTCCAATTCCTAAACCGGCAATAACAGCACCAACATCAAAACCAACATTGTTCAATCCAATAACAATTCCAAGCGCCCATAAAATGATTTTAAAGAGCTTCCTAAGCAAAGGAAGCAATTGATCGTCCAAATCACTCTCGGATTTTGAAACCATGGGCGTCAAGTATTCAACAATAATGGCATCTATCGTCCGAACGATTAACCATGTAACATTTAAGGTGAAAATGAAAGTAAATACATGCGCGAAAAAGTTGTCAATGTTATCACCAAACGTTAAGCGCTGAAATCCCCAATAAAATCCTAGAATGCCGATAGCATAAACAATAGGTTCTTCTAGTTTGTCAACCAATAAATCATCCAAGTTTGACTTTGTTTTCGCAGTCAACTTTTTCACATATTTACCAATTGCCCAGTAACAAATTTTCGCAACAATTATTGCTCCAACTAGTATTCCCAAGGAAATGGCCCATGAACTAATTGTGTTGCCATAAAAAGTTTTATTTAGAAATTCCTTCATTGTATTTATTGTTTTAAATTTCTCTGCGAAGATAATGGTATCTTTGTCAAGATTCAACTATTGACGACCTAATCTGTGAATTCTTAAAAAAAATCAAGTGAAACAAATTGTAAAAAATAGTAGTTCTTTTTCTCTTGTCGTTTTGATTATTTTGGCCAGTTGTATTCTTGTTCGCCTTCCTCACTTTTTGTCGAATGATTTCTTCTTTGATGGAGATGAGGGAATTGTAGGAATCATGGCTCAAGATTTTTTATTGGGAAAGGGTATTCCTATTTATTTTTATGGTCAGAATTACGGTTTTTCGACTTTAGAAGTATTTTCAACTGCATTCTTTATTAAGTTGTTTGGTAGTGGAATTTGGGCATTAAGACTTGGAGGACTTTTGCTTTTTTCGGTTGGGTTGACATTCATTTGGAAGACCTTAAATGAAACCAAAACCTCAAAAGTAATTTCTATTTCTGTTTTGATTTTGCTAATAACAGCACCGACATGGATTTTATGGGGAGGAATGGTTAGAGGTGGTTACGTTACTGCTTTTATGTGTTTTGGAATAATGTTTTACATCACTCAAGTGAAAGAGGCGAATTGGAAATGGGTGATAATTTCTTCAGTGATTGGGGTTTGCGCGTATGAGGCACAACCATTGATTTTTATTCCTTTATTGCCATTTATAATAAGCTGGATGCAAATTCAAAAGATCAGTTTGAAAAGCTTGGCAGTTTTTTTAGGTATTGCAATTTTTATAAGTTTAATTCTACATTATTTTGGAGCTAATGATGAAGTTTGGTCGGCACCTAAATCGATACTTTTTGATTTTAGTCAATTTCAAAATCTAAAAGTACAGTCCGAGGGAATTATTTATGGTTATTCGAACTTCTTCTTTTTCACGATGAATGTTCCTATTGCTATTTGGTGGTACGTACTGCTTATTGTTTCGTTGATTATTATCGTCGCTTTCATTGTTTATTTCACTTTAAAAACTACTACCCGAAACAAACGTGTTGTTTTATTGATGACGTTATGTTTAATGCTTTCTGTCTTTTTAATTTCATCTGTTTCATTGTATTCTCCTAGGTATTGGCTCGGATTTTTCACCGGCATTCTATTCTTATTTTGTTTTGCCGTAATTCATTCCGATTCAAGAAATAGTAGGAGGGTAGTAATTGGGATTGCTATACTATATTGTATTGGTTTGGTTGCATCTCGAGACATGAAACGAGATTGGTATTTTGTGGATCAAAACGAAATGAAAATGATTTCTGAATTGTATGAAGAAGTGAATTCAAGAAACATTAAAGCAGTATTTGTAGCAGATCCGGTTCTCCAATGGAAATGGAATTATTTATACGGAAGATCAATTCCTGGGACATTTTTTAGTGAGAAAGAACGAACAAACGAATTTCGCGATTTAGCGTTTGAAACCTTAGAAAAAACACCTCAGGCTACAGCAATTATAGGGTTGTACGGTAATTATGTTGGATTGGATGAATCTGAACCATTTAAAGCAAAGGTGAATCAAATCGCTGTGAAATATTACATTGTTGATGAGATAGATAAAGCGTTGATTGAAGAGACTGTTCTTCGTCTCAAATGATTTTGCTAAGATTAATTAACAATTCAAAACGCAATTTAGTCTTATCTTTGCCGTGTGTCAAAGCAAAAGTATAAATACAATCCCGCTACATTGTCTTATGACAAAGTTGAAATTGGTCCATGGAAACGCGTACTACGTGTATTGTTGTGGATTGCCCCAAGTGTAGTTTTGGGATTGTTGCTTGCGATTGTTATCACACGAAGGATTGATTCTCCACGCGAGAAGGAATTGAAATCTGAACTATTAGAAAATCAAAGAGAATTGAACCGTTTACAGAATGACATGAAATTGGTAAACGAAGTTTTAGACGTCCTGCAAAGTCGCGATGAAGATTTATACCGCGCTGCCCTTTATGCAGATAAGTTTCCTGAAGAACTAAGGATGATGGGCGTAGGTGGTAGCGATAGATATGCCTATTTGTCTAAATTGTCGAATGCTGAATTGTTGATTTCTACTTCGGAGCAAATGGATAAGTTAGAAAGACGCTTAAACGCGCAGAGTATGTCCTTTCGAGAATTATTAAAGTTAGCTAAAGATAAAGAAAAGCTGTTGGCATCTATTCCAGCAATTCAGCCTGTTCGAAATAAAGATTTGAAAAAGCGTATTTCCGGCTTTGGTTTTCGTATTGATCCAATTTATAAAACGCGCCAAAAACATACAGGAATGGATTTTACTGCAGATGCAGGTTCGGATGTTTACGTAACAGGAGATGGAGTGGTAGAGGAGATTGAACGGAAGAAATGGGGTTATGGAAATTGTATAGTTATTAATCATGGTTATGGCTATAAAACGCGTTATGCACATTTGAGCGCAATTAAGGTGAAAGTTGGACAGAAGCTAAAACGTGGTGAATTAATTGGATTGGTTGGCTCAACGGGAAAGTCTACTGGTCCCCATTTGCATTATGAAGTCGAAGTCAATGGAGAAAAAGTAAATCCAATTGGTTATTACCATTCGGATTTATCACCTGAACAGTTTGAACAATTGTTAGAAATGAGTGAAAACTCACATCAATCAATGGACTAAAAATCAAATAACTGACATTTTGGCTGTCATTTCAGCGTGAGATTTCCGCTGATTCAACACCGATTCTGTCATTTTTGTCATGAAATTGTCGCTTTTTGGCGTTGGCATAATCATTGACTTAAGGAAATCAAACAAAAAAACATTAAAGTAAAATAGATCATGGGAAAAATAATTGGAATTGATTTAGGAACTACGAACTCATGTGTTTCAGTAATGGAAGGAAATGAGCCAGTAGTAATCGCGAACTCTGAAGGTAAGAGAACAACGCCTTCTATTGTAGCGTTTGTTGATGGAGGAGAGCGTAAAGTTGGTGATCCAGCGAAACGTCAAGCCATTACTAACCCTACAAAAACAATCTATTCGATCAAACGTTTTATGGGATCTTCATTTGATGAAGTGAAAGATGAAACGGGTCGTGTGCCTTACAAGGTAGTTAAAGGTGATAATAATACACCACGTGTTGAAATTGACGATAGAAAATATACTCCACAAGAAATTTCTGCAATGATTCTTCAAAAAATGAAGAAGACAGCTGAAGATTACTTAGGTCAAGAAGTGACAGAAGCAGTTGTAACTGTTCCAGCATACTTTAACGATTCACAACGTCAAGCGACGAAGGAAGCTGGTGAAATCGCTGGTTTAACAATCAAGCGTATCATTAATGAGCCTACGGCAGCAGCTTTAGCTTATGGATTGGATAAGAAAGGAGTTGACCAAAAAATTGTTGTATTCGATTTTGGTGGTGGTACACATGATGTTTCTATCCTTGAATTGGGAGATGGAGTATTTGAGGTATTGTCAACAGACGGAGATACGCACTTAGGTGGTGATGATGTTGATAACGCAATCATTGATTGGTTAGCATCAGAATTTAAGAATGATGAAGGATTGGACTTGACTCAAGATCCAATGGCACTTCAACGTTTGAAAGAAGCAGCAGAGAAAGCTAAAATTGAACTTTCTTCTACAACTTCAACTGAAATTAACTTGCCGTATATCATGCCAGTTGACGGTGTGCCAAAACACTTAGTGAGAACATTACAACGTTCGAAATTCGAGCAGTTGATTTCTTCTATCGTTGAAAGAACTATTGCTCCATGTCGTTCTGCTTTGAAAAGTGCTGGATTGTCAACAAGTGATATTGATGAAGTAATATTGGTTGGTGGATCGACTCGTATTCCAGTAATCCAGGATGCAGTGAAAAATTTCTTCGGAAAAGAAGCTTCTAAAGGTGTTAATCCAGATGAGGTTGTTGCAATTGGTGCCGCTATTCAAGGTGGTGTATTGACAGGAGAGGTGAAAGATGTACTATTGCTAGATGTTATTCCTTTATCATTGGGAATTGAAACAATGGGTGGAGTTTTAACAAAATTGATTGAAGCGAATACAACGATTCCTACAAAGAAATCTGAGGTGTTCTCTACAGCTTCAGACAATCAGCCGTCAGTTGATATTCACGTTTTACAAGGTGAGCGTTCAATGGCTGCAGATAACAAAACATTGGGTCGTTTCCAATTGACAGATATTCCACCTGCGCAAAGAGGAATGCCGCAAATCGAAGTGACATTTGATATTGATGCGAATGGTATCATGAATATTTCAGCAAAAGATAAAGGAACTGGAAAAGAGCAATCAATTAAAATTGAGGCTTCATCAGGACTTTCTGAAGCGGAGATTGAAAAAATGAAAGCTGAAGCTGAAGCGAATGCAGAAGCGGATAAAAAGAAGAGAGAAGAGGTAGAGGTTATCAATAAAGCGGATTCATTGATTTTTCAAACAGAACGTCAATTGAAAGAATACGGAGATAAAATTCCAGCGGAAAAGAAACAACCTATCGAAGATGCTTTGGCTGAATTGAAAAAAGAATTCGATGCGAAAAACATGGCTAATTTGGAACCAGCAATGGAAAAATTAAACCAAGTATTCCAAGCTGCGTCTGAAGAAATGTACAACGCTGCTAATGCAGGTGGTGCAGACGCAGGGGCAGAGGGTAAAACTGAAGGAAATCCACAAGACGAAGTTACAGATGTTGACTTCGAAGAGGTGGACGAGAAAAAGTAATTCTTAGTTTCATAATATATGAAAAGGCATTCACATTTTGTGAGTGCTTTTTTTTGTGGAGTTGTATAGTTTCTGTCTCTTATACACATCTCCGAGCCCACGAGACAGGCAGAAATCT
>CAJXRM010000057.1 GCA_913059205.1 uncultured Flavobacteriales bacterium | reverse complement strand
TCTACACAGAGTAGATCGTCGGCAGCGTCAGATGTGTATAAGAGACAGGTACAATATCTGGTATTTCGGGAGAAATATTGATTGATGATCCAGGAAATAGATCTGGAAATAAAAAAGGATATGAAAAGTATCCTTACTTAAAATCAACTACTTCATCAAAGGTGTTTTATAATTCGAAAGATGTTTTTCGTGGAGTATACGATAGTACTAGGTTTTATTACACGATTGCACCTTTTGAATTGGATAGCTTGAACACATTCAAAGAATCAAGTTTGCGATTTAAAGGAGAATTAACTTCTGCCGGAATTTTCCCTAAAATTAAAGAGGAACTTAAAATTATGCCTGATTATTCATTTGGATTTGGAATTCAAGCACCTCCTGGTGGATATGATTTTTATGGGGCGGATGCAAAATACGATAATAAGATAGTTTTATCTCACAATGGACTTCAAGGAACAGGAACAATTAATTTCGTTCATTCAAAGTCAATTTCGAAGTCTTTAGCGTTTTTGCCAGATTCTACTATTGGGATTGCTCAATTTTCGAACAAAGGGGTTAAAACAGGAATTGAATTTCCAAATGTAGAAGCGGAAGAAGCGTATATCGTTTATATTCCAAAACAAAAACTATTGAAGGCAAAGTCAATGCCTCAGAAACATTTAAACTTTTTCGACGGGAATTCGCAGTTTAAAGGAACGGCGTATGTTCAAGAAAGTGGAATGACAGGAAACGGTCTAATGACTTTTTTAACGGCTACTTTAATTTCCGAAATTTTTGAGTTTAAGAATCAGGAAATCTTGGCAGATACAGCTAGTTTTAGTTTAAGGAATGAAGATCTCGATGTAACAGAGGCGCCTTTGGCTTTTAGAACGGATGACGTAAATGTTCACGTTGATTTTAACAAAAGAAAAGGTGAATTCCGTTCCAATAGAGGAGAGTCAGTTGTGCATTTCCCTGTTAATGAGTACGTATGTAAAATGGATAATTTCACTTGGTGGATGGATAGTTATGATATCGACATGGAACGTCAAAAAGATCGTGATTTAGCCATTGAAGCTGGTGTAGATTTGAAAGGAGCCAATTTCTTCTCATTGAATTCAAAACAGGATTCGTTACAGTTTAGAGCACCTCGGGCGAAATTCAATGTAAAGGAGAAAATTATTCATTGTCAAAAAGTAGAATATTTGGATATAGCCGATGCGCGAATTTTCCCTGACAGCATGGAACTTTATATTCGTAAAAAGGCGAAAATTGACCCGTTGAAAAATTCAAAAATAGTTGCCAATTATATCACGAAATACCATCAATTTGAAAATGGAATTGTTCAAGTATTGGCCAGAAGAAAATACGAAGCCCAAGCAGATTATGTCTATTATGACAAGGACAGTCTAAAGAGTTTAATTCCGATGAAAAGTATCAGTTTAGACACGGCTTATCAAACGATTGCTGAAGGAATAATTGACGCGGATTATGGGTTTAAATTAAGTGAGCATTTTGATTTTTATGGTAAGTTTTCAATAGAAGCATCTAAGCCATCTGTTCTGTTTGATGGTGCGACAAGAATTAATCATACGTGTGATAAATTTGATCGTAATTGGATGTCATTTAAAACTGAAATCGATCCAACTAACATTCAAATTCCAGTGTCTGAGAAAATGACTGATTTGAATGGCGGTCCAATTTCTGCAGGAATTGTTTGGAGAGATTCTCCTGCTGTAGACAGTTTAAAATTGTATCCAACATTTTTATCTGCATTGACATCGGCAAACGATCCAATTGTAATCACAGCCTCCGGTTTTCTACAGTACAATGATATCTCTAAAGAATATCAAATTGGATCGAAAGAAAAACTTGTCAATCGTGGTGAAAAAGGAAATTATTTAGCGTTGCATACCGAAAGTTGTTCATTGAATGGTGATGGAGTAATTAACCTAGGTATGAATTATGGCGAAGCGAAAATGGACGCAGTTGGTGTTGTGAATTACAATCAGAGTACAGGTAAAACATCTATGAATGTAAGTTTGAGATATACTGCTGAAATTGATAAAGGTATCTTTCAAAATGCAGCGAAACGAATTCAATTGGTAGAAGGTTTACAACCAATGGCATTTAATTCGTCTACTTTGGAACAGGCAATTGTAGAGTGGGATTCAAGAGAGGCAGCTGAAGAAACGAAATCGAAATACACAATAGATGGGGCAATCAAAAAAGTTCCTTCTGGTCTAAAAGAATCAATCGTGCTTACAGGCGTTCGTTTAGAATCCTATTCTGACGATGATAATAACCGTGGTTTGATTTCCAGCGTGGAATCTGCAGTGCTAGTAAATTTCTTTGGAGAACCAATAATGAAATATGTTCCATTCAAGGCCTTTTTCCAACAAATCTATGGGAATGATGGAGATCAATTCTCGATTTCAACAGATATTCCAGGAAATTTCAATTACTTTTTCCATTATGGAATGGCCAAAAAGGATGGTACGCTGAGGATTATTACAAACGATACTGAATTCAATACAGAAATAGCAGCGATTAAGGAAGAAAAACTTAAGTCTAAAAATTTCAGGTATGAATCTTCATCTCAAACCATTTATATGAATAAGTTATTGGAATTATTTAATAAGTAAAATTGAACCTTTTTGAATATTAGCCGTACTTAACTGTTAATGAAGAACAAAGCCTTTAAAATACATATGACAAATTTAATTCAAAAATACTTCAGTGTAATTTTGTGCTTGATTTGTACTGTATCTTACGGTCAAACAAATGATGAAATTCGGAAGAGAGCTGATGATTTTTTTGAATCCGAAAAATATGTTGAGGCCACTAAGGATTATTTGCATTTACTGTCATTAAATCCAACTGATTCGGATTTAAACTTTAAATATGGAACGTGTTTATTATATAATTCAACGAATAAGAATAAGGCGTTACGATATTTGAGTTATTCAGTGAAAAATGCTGAAATCGACCCGAGAGCTTACTTTTTTAATGGTAAAGCATTGCACTTGGATTATCAGTTTGAAAAGGCGAAGCAAAGCTATATTGTTTATCAGGAAAAAAGAACGAAAAAAGACCAACGCTATAATGCGGAATTGTCGATAAAAATGTGCGAAAGTGGAAAGAAATTACTTTCATCGTTTACTGATATTATTGTAACGAATAAACAAGAAATCGGCAAAGATAATTTCTACAAAATTTATTCTGATTCTAAAACAATAGGGGGAGAGATATTAGTTGTTGCAAAATTTCAATCCAAGATTGATAAAAAAATGAATCACGTACCTGTGGTGCATTTTCCTCCAAACGCTAAAGCCATTTATTATTCGAGCTACGGTGAAGAGGGTTCAACTGGTTTGGATATTTATATTCGTAGAAGGCTGCCTGATGGTAGCTGGGGAGATCCACAACTTCTTCCAGGTCAAGTAAATACAAGTGAAAACGAAGATTTTCCGTATCTTCATCCTTCGGGAAATTTCCTCTATTTTAGTTCCAATGGGCATAATTCAATGGGAGGATACGATGTTTTTATGTCGCGCTTTGATACCGAAAGCAATAGTTTTTTTACACCAGAAAATGTGGATTTTGCCATAAGTTCTCCTGACGACGACTTGTTTTATGTTGTCGACTCTCTTTTTCAAAATGCATATTTCGCCTCATCAAGACAAAGTGAAGATGGAAAGTATCATGTTTATAATGTAAAAGTAGCGCGTGTTCCAATTCAAGAGATAATTGTGATGGGTAATTTTCTATCGGAAATAAACCCGAACAATGCAACTATGAGAATTAATATCACTTCAAATTCGAACGGATCGGAGGTTGGAAAAATTGTTTCGAATGAACAGGGTAAATATTCATTTGTATTTCCGAAAGGAGGAAAATACACTTATGAAATTACTGTAGATGGCAATGAAAACAACATATACAAGTACATTGTAGATTTACCCTATCTGGATGAATTTAGACCTTTAAAACAAAAGGCAATTCACAAAATGGTTGATGGACAAGAAATTGTTACCATTATAAACTTATTTGATGAAAATGTTGAGGGAGCTGAGGCTTTAATTGCAGAGGTTATTCGCAAAAAGGCAGAACTTGAAGTGAACGTCAATAATTTTGACTTAAAAGAACTGGAAAAATTAGAACAACGAAATAAAATATTGGCTGAGATTGGATTTAACAACTTGTCAATTGTCGAGGTAGGTGAACGTTTAACTGATCTTGTTGCTGCTGATAAACAGCGTTCTGAAATGGTAGTTCGAATTGAATCTAATCTGGATTTAGCCATTCTCGCGAAGTCTGAGGAATTAGCAAAATTGAATTCTGAATTAAATGAAATAATGGCCAAAGTGGAAGCCACCACGGATCCATTGGAAAAACACTCCCTGTTGATGGAGGCGCGGAAGTTAGAATCTTCAATTGCTCAAATAAACAGTGAAATGACGATCATAAACACCATGAAAAATGAAGTGATTCAACAAGTTGGAGCACCATCTGCGAATGGTGTAGGGAAGATGAATGTGATAGAAAATCAATTTAATTCATTGGTATCTGCAGGAAAAGAAGATGACGCAATTGCATTATTGATTAAAAATAAAGATGTAATACAACGAGCGAAAAACGAATCTGCAGAAAAATACGTCTCCAATTTAGTAGAGAAGAGTATAAGTTTGACCGAAGCAATCAATGCATTAAAAAAGCAACAGGTTGATCTTGAGTTGAATCAAAATGCACTAGAAGCGCAAATTAATCAGTTAACATCTCAATTGTCTGGCGCGAAAAAGAAGGACGCTGAACAAATAAAATCCGAAATTCTTGAAAAAGAAAAGGAATTGGAGATGGTGAAGGATCTTCTGAAGAAAACAAATGCGAGAATTTTAGAAAAAAATAAAGAACTAAACGGATTAAATAATAGTATTGAAGCATTGAAGCAAGCAATGTATAATACTGATTTAGCAGCGTACAATAAACCTGATGTGGATGTTGCTATTAAAAAAGCGATTAGTGTTGAGAATGAAGCACTGTCTAGAGGTATTGAAAATCAGATTGTTGAAATTGAGCGTAACAATCCAGAATTGAATCAAGAAAGCAATACAACCGATACCAAAGAAAATACGTTAGTTGAGCTTCAAAACGATTATCAAAATGAGATGAGTGAAATTGCTAATAATCAGCAATTGACGTCAAAAGAAAAATTACTACAACAGCAAAAAATAGCGAATGAGAGTATCTCAACTGCTGAAAAACGAGTTAGCGCTATTGAACGAGAATTGGAGAGCTCACCAGGAAACAATGAGCTGATTGAAGAAAAAGCTGGATTAATTGCGCACCGAGAAAAATTAGAAAAAGAAAATGCGCGTTTTGAGGAAGAATTATCTACACTAAATTCTTTGGCATCAAATAACAGTAACAAGTCGGAAGAAATTAGATCTTCCCTGGAAGTGATTTTGGATGAAATAAATTCAAATGGTACAACATCTCCAAAAGATAAAATTGAGTTAAAACAAGAAGCGTTATCTGAAAGTATTGCGTCAATTGAAGCAAGATTATCGGAGGTTCAAAAAGAAATACAGTCCAATCCGAATAGCTCTAGTTTAAAAGAGGAACAGCGCAAATTGAATGCGTTTAAATCAGAATTGGAAGCAACAAAGGCTGAATTAACGAAAGAATTGGAGTTGTTGAAATCAGCTTTATCCGAAAATGATATTGTTGTAATTCAAAATCAATTAAATCAGAAAAAGGAAACCATTTCAAACAATAATTCGCTATCGCCAGAGGGGAAACTGGAGGCTCAGCAATTGGCCAACAATGAAAGTCTTACAGCGATTAAAACTAGGCTTAGTGAACTTGAAAAACAGTTGCAAATTGAACCGAATAATGTTTCCTTGATAAACGAAAAAGAAGCATTAATAGAATATAAATCAGAAATTGGAATAGAAAACGATCGTTTGTCGGCGGAATTATTGGCGTTGAATAATTCTACTCAGCAATCAAGTCAGTTGGCAAGTATTGAGACTAGCTTGAATGAGAAAATTGAACGTATAAAATCCGATCCAGCGACTACCGAGGAACAAAAATTAAAATCACAGCAACAGGCGAATAATGAAAGTATATCTCAAATTGATAAGCGCTTGAATGAGGTGAAATCTTCCTTAGCGAGTGACCCAAATAATACGGTTCTTAAGGATGAGCTAAACCAATTGGAAGAGTATAAGTCTGCCCTTCAGTCAAATAACCTAAGTTTAAATTCAGACTTGATTGCATTGAATAATGGAAATACACCATTAACAAGTGAATTGGAAAAAATCCAAACTAGTTTGAGCAATAAAGCGAATGAAATAAAATCAAATAATTCAACAACAGAGGAACAAAAGATTAAGGCTCAACAACAATTGAATAACGAAGGTATCGCACAAATTGATAAACGAATCAATAGTATTGAATCTCAATTGTCAAGCGAACCAGACAACACAGCTTTACTGGAAGAACAATTGGCCTTAATTCTTTATAAAACAACATTAGAACAAGAAAACACGGTATTAGCAGAAAGATTAGATGCGCTTAATCCTTCAAATACAAATGAAAACATTAATCCATTAACGAAAGAAGAAGTATTAAGTTCTGTGCAGGACGATTATCAAAGTGATGTTCAGGCGGTAAAAACCAATACTTCTCTTTCTGAAGTTGAAAAATTGAATCAATTACAATCGTTGGATGAAGAACTAATTTCAGTTCTTAAAAAGGAAACAGCATCAAATGACAAAGCCTTGTCTAAACGTCCTGAAGAAAAAGAGTTGCAGAGTAAAAAAGAAATTCTTGCTGATTTAATTGCTGAAAAACAAAATGAAATAGAGGAGCGTGCTCAGATAATTAATGCAAAAAACAACGCATCTTCAGTTGTTGATGTGGAATCTGTAAAAGTTGAGTTAGTTAAAACAATTAACCCTGAATACGAATCTGAGAAGAACACGTTCAACACGTCGAATT
The DNA here is from genome assembly GCA_913059205.1 of uncultured Flavobacteriales bacterium. Classification (GTDB taxonomy): domain Bacteria; phylum Bacteroidota; class Bacteroidia; order Flavobacteriales_D; family Crocinitomicaceae; genus UBA4466. Next base: position 14,227 of record CAJXRM010000057.1, on the reverse strand, counting down.
CAACAGAATACGAAAAGTTAGAGGCTTTGCTTGAATTAGAAATTGAACATCTGGCGAAATTGGAAAGTAAAAAAGCTGAGATTGACAAAGCATTAAAACGAAATTCAGCGGATGAAAAATTAACTGTTGAAAAACAAGCAGTCGAAGCGCTTATTACCGACCAAAAAAATGCAATTGAAACCTTAAAGTCATCAGTTGATAAAGTGATTTCGGCGGACGTAATTGTAGAAAAAATCAATTCCATAGATAAAACGTATTCGAGTGATGTGGTAACAATCCAAAACCAATCTACAGAAACGAAATCTGAGGAGTTAAAAGAACGCGAGCGCGAATTACAGGGGAAATTGCAGGCGACAATTGAAGAGAAGGAAAAAACGCTAAGTAAAAGCTATTCTGTGACGGTAGAGTTGGAAAAAGCGGTCTTTGAAAAAGCGTTAACTGAAAGCAAGGCGCGTGAAGCTAATAGTGAAAGCTCCGTTTCTTCGACGCAGGAAAAAACGTCATTTATATCTGAAGTCCGCTCTTCGAATAAGCAACAAATAGAAAGTGCGTTAACCTCTAATCCTTCAACAAAAGCGGAATTGGAAAAAGCAGATGCGGTTCTGGAAAGTTACGAATCTGAACTTCAGAGCCGTATTGAATCGATTGAAAGCGAATTGAAATCCACAGATTCAAATGAATTGAAAGAAAAGAAAGAGTGGTTAGAAAATGAACTTGAGTCAGTACAACAAAAACGACGTCAGTTTAGTGTTTCACTTGGTGAGCTTGAAACTGAGATAGTTTCAACTAATTCAGACGAAACAATCGATAAATTACATGTCGAACTGGTGGAGAATGAAAAAGAGAATAAAGAAAGTACTGAAGCGTTATTAATAGCGATTAATGAATCTCCTTCAAATGAGTCATTGGCCTTGGCGTCAAATTATAACACGGAGAAACAAGCTGAAATCGAATCCATGCGTATAAAGGCTGAAAATGAAAATTCGCCACAAGAAAAAGCTAGATTATTAAATAAAGTTTCAAAAGAGCAGCAAGAATTGAACACAACATTGAAAGAAGTACTTGCTGAAAATAAGATAAAGACGTTGGAAAATGAATCTGGTGTTTCTTTGCATTCGGATGAAGAATTGAACAAATTAAAAATAAAGTTCACTATTGAAATTGGTGAATTGACTACTGAAATTGAAAAGACGAATGAAGAAATAAAAGTCGCAACTGGTAGCAATAAAATTCAAGCACAACAGAAAAAGGAGAGCCTCACTCGTGAAAAATCTTTATTGGAATTACGTTTAGAAGAGTTAATGAAAAATAGACCATCTCAAATTCAAGAGGTGGAAACAGTAATTGATAATGATGCGAAGAATCAATCCGTTTCTCAAGAAGATAAAACAACAATTGCGTCTAATTCGAAATACGAAAAGTATTATTCAGATGCGAACAAGGCAATTGAACTTGAAAATGAATTGATTAAAAAATCGAAGGACTTATCCGCTTCGAAATCAGAATTAGTAAAACTAATCGAATCTGGTGCTTCATTGTCAAGTCCTGAAGTTAAGGAGAAACAAGCTGAAATAAAGTCAGCAGAAACTGCGTATAAAGAGACGGAGAAACAATTTAATGAGGCGAAAATCTTAGCCAATAAGAATTTGCCTAGCAATAAAATAGAAGCGTCTAAAATGCAAGCGATGGTTGCTCAAGGAACAGAACCGACCAATGAAACTTCTTCTCTTGCAAGCAACGGTAATAACAGTAAAAACAACGACAAGTCTAGCGATAAAACGACTACCGATAAAAGTGTCAATCAAACAACAGGAAATTCAGATTTCACAATTCATGAAAAAGGAAATGAAGTTGAAAAAAGCGTGATTCCAGTTGGTGAAGAGAGTAAAAGTGGTCTAATTTATCGAGTTCAAGTAGGAGCGTTTTCAAATTCGATTCCTTCTACGATGTACAGTGAATTTGACCCGGTAAGTGGAGAGGTGATAAAGGGTACAAATATTACTCGATACATGGCTGGTTATTTTGCCAATAGTACTGATGCTTATAATGCTCAATCCAAGATTAGAGGTTTTGGATATAGCGATGCGTTTGTTGTTGCATACTGTAACGGCGAGAGAATTTCGATTGGGGAAGCTAAAAGAAGACAATCTCAAGGTACATGCGTTTCGAATGGCGAAACAATTTTCAACGCAGATGGATCAATTGAACAGACGAACAATGGTGTTTCTAATCAAAATTCAACTATAAGAAATAGTCAAAACTCCAATGTAACTGCGCAAGGCGAGAGCGGTATGAATTCCGGTCAATCCCAAAGAAACGAGAGTACGAAATTGTCCTCTCAATTAAATAACTCTGCGGGATTGAATGAAAAATATACACCAATTGAAACCATGGATGGCCTTTTTTATACTGTTCAAATAGGTGTATACATCAGTTATGTCGACGAAAGTCATTTACACGGAATGAATGAAGTGATCAACTTAAAGTTACCTGATGGTCAAGTTCGTTACTCTTCTGGAGTTTTCTCCAGTATCGATGATGCTAAACCAAGAAGAAGTTTGGCTTTGAATAATGGTGTTCGAGGTGCATTTATTACGGCATATTATAAAGGCGAGAGAATAAGTATATCAGAAGCGAAGCGATTATTAGCAGCCAATGGAAACGGAATACTGCAATCTGAAATTGAAAAGAATAAGCTAAAAGTCGAAGTTATTGAAACTGTTGTTGAGGAAGAAATAGTTGAAGTAAAGAAACCAAGTCGTGTTCAATATGTCTCATTTAATCAATATGATTCCTTTCCAGATGAAGTAATAAATGGCTATAATTTGCAAGGATTTTATTATTACGATTCAACAGATAATCATGTAAAATCAATTTTATACAAAAGTGAAGAAGATCTTCCAAAAGGTTTATCCTACAGCAGTGAATTGGAAATAATTACTTTAGAAATCGATTCTGATGAGCAAGTTCTGCTAATCAAAGTGAATTCAACAATATTACCAGGAGATTTTATGGATTGGTTGATGAAGCAGTCTTTTAAACGTGAATTTACGCTTTACGACGACAGAATTGAAATTTGCTTAAGAGGAATTGAATTAACCGATATTTTGAAGGTACAGGAAGAATGTCTTACATTTGTAGTAGAGTCGGAGTTACATAATGCTTCCGATTTTGAAATTGAAAATTAAAATAATATGTCACAAGTAGAAACTGCATTTGAAGAAATGGTTCTCGACCAGGTGGTAGAGCAGAAAAATTTAATTGTCTTTAATGATCATGTAAATTCATTTGATCACGTTATAGAATCACTTGTTATGGTGTGTAAGCATGATGTTATCCAAGCTGAACAATGTACTTGGTTGGTACATTACAAAGGTAAATGTCAGGTTAAAAAAGGCGATTACGAAGAACTAGAAGCAATGTGTACCGGATTGCTTAACAGAGGTATTACGGCAGAAATACAATAATTTTTTCTCCTTTCCCTTGTGGTAAGGAAAAAACGACTTATATTTGCACTCGCTAACAACGAAAGTAATAGCGAAAATGGCTTCGTAGCTCAACTGAATAGAGCACTACATTACGGCTGTAGAGGTTTCAGGTTTGAATCCTGACGAGGTCACGAAAGGCAGTAAATGCCAGTTTTAAAGTCAAACCCGCTGAGTTCCAGCGGGTTTTTTTATTATGAAACATTTATTAAATCGTGAGGGTAAAAGAGAGTTAATTTTTAACCTCACACTATGCTTTTCAATATGCCTAAAACTTCTTTTTTTGTACGTGCAAATCACGATAAAAACAATACACACAGTTTGTATTGTAGAATTACCTATAATGGAACGAAAACCGAGTTTTCTACTGGTGAAAAATTAATGCCCAAGGAATGGGAGCAATCAACGCAAAAGGTAATTTCCTCCAAACGAAAGACTGCATTTATTGAAACTCTCAAAGAAACGCTGTCCTACAACCTTAAAACTATTGCTTTGATGAATAACTTCACTACGGCAAAGGAATTGCTCCAGTCGCTTCGAGATAAGAAAAAACCGTTGCCGTCGTTAATCAGTACAGTCGAAAATTATATTGCTTCAGTACAGTCGAAAGTGAAACCTTCAACAATACGTAATCATGAAATAAAGTTTAAGAATTTAAAAGCGTATCAAGATCAAACAAAAAATGAATTCACAACGAATAGTTTTGACATTGTAGAGGCAGAACGGTTTAAAACGTGGTACAAAAATAGGGCGAATACAGAAAACGTTAGTACAGCTAGTAGAAATGTTCTGTTTTTTAAATCGGCAATGGATTGCGCTTTGCAGAAAGGAATAATCAGCAGTCATTCACTTATAAACTATACTGGAGAAAAGGATAAAACAAAACCAGCTATTTTTTTGACTGTGGAGGAGCTGCAAAAAATTAAAAATCAGAACTTCCAAGATTTGACACTTCATCGAATAAAGGATTTATTTTTATTTCAGTGCTATACTGGTTTATCGTTTGGTGATATATGGAGCAATTGGGAAATTAAGGAAATGGAAGGTTCTACAATTTTAATCGGTTCTAGGACAAAAAACAATCAAGCCTACTTTATTCCGATTGATAAAGATGTAATTGAATTGCTTGAAAAATACAATTACAAATTACCTCGATATTGTAATGAAACATACAACGAAAAAATTAAACTAATTGGGGCGATTTGTGGAGTATATAAACATCTTACCACACACGTAGGACGGAAAACATTTGCAACGTTAAGAGATGCGGACGGCTGGACAAGAGAAACGGTGTCCAAAATGCTTGGACACCGTTCAATAAGAACTACCGAAATATACTACCTTGGCGAAAGTACATCGAGAATAGAAAATGAAATGATGAAAAGAATATCTTAAACCTCCCAAGGTTTTTTTGTAATCCAGTCGTAAACAACTCTTGAAAGTACCGAAACGATTATTCCTAGAATAATGTAGGTGACTATTTCTTTTGTATTAATCATTTGAGGAAAACTTTGACTTAATACTATCCCAATTTTTGACGATTAAAATTATTGCGGCGATAATGACCGCCGCAATAATTAGTTGTTTCATTGTCAATGATGTTAGTGTTTTATCTAGCATAACTAAAGGTTTAATAAAGCATCAATTTCAGTATCTGACATTGTTCTTGGTACAGAAGGAATGCTTGGTTCAACCGGTGAAGTTGATTTAGTTTTATTCTGCTCGTTTTTACCAACTTCATAACCTGAAATTGTGGCTCTTCCTATCATATAAAAAATGATTAGAAGCACTACAATTGTTATGACAACAATTAAAATTACTTTTCCTGCTTTCATTTTGATTAATATTTACCTTCAGCGTACAATGGAGAGTTAAAAATCTGAGTTGCCTCCTCTTCTGTATAACCGAAGTTTTCCATTAATAACCGCACATCTTCAGAAATAACCTCCGTAGAGGTTGTTTCTTGTGATTTTTTCTTCTTCATTGCCGCCATATAAATAAAATATCCAATTGTGGCGATTGTAGAAATTACTACAATAATAATAATTGCTTTTTTCATGATCGTTTCAATTAAAGTCCGTCAACTTCTAACATTGTTCTCGTAGAACTTCCAAACCGCTTTACTGTGTATTCAAAAATAAAACGAAACACGCCATTTCCTGCAGTATACATTTCCTCTGCGTTAGTAGCTGATAAAACGACTCCACTCCCTTGTATACTTTGTATGAAATCTCCAAGAGTGGCGCTAGCTTCGTAATCGGTTTTATCGAATGAAGGTCGTTTGATGCAAACGCCACCAGCAGGATTCAACTTTTGAAGACCTGATAAAAGACCTTTAGTTGTTCCTGAATTCGCATAATGAAATCCAACTCCGTCAACATATGAACCATTAAAAGTCATTCCAGTTGTTCCTGGTGTCATTTCTTCAACGATTTCTGATACTTCATAATAAAAATTATTAGGAAGTTGTGGTAAAACACTTATCCAGTTGTTTTTTAAATCTTGCATTTCGGCACCAGTCACTATTATTGACTTTGAATAGTTTTCTTCTGTAAAAATTTTCATGATACTTTTTTTATTTAATTTTTTTCCAAGCGGCTTTCATATTTTTAGCCTTACCTGATTTTACTAATCCAGCTGCTTTTTTTGCGTTCGCTGCGAATTTCTTTCGTGCTGCTGCCTGTTTAGGCGTAGCTCTTTTTTTAGATGCTTTTTTCTTTGTTGCCATTTTGAAAAATGATTAATTGTATAAATTATTGAATTGTGAAAGCCTTATTTGCTTTCTGCCAGTTGCAGTGTATATTGCCGCTTCAGTTTTTGCGCCAAACTGACCGTCTTCAACTAGTTTTGTAAGTCCTTTTGGAATTGCTTCATAGTTGTTGTACCCACGCTGAAGGCTTTCAACATCCGAGCCAACATCACCACGCTTTAATAGGCGGTCTTCATCAATAAAAAGTGAAGCTGAATTACCTATCTCTTTATTGTCAGCGTTTGGTTTTTTCTTTATGAAATAGACAATGGCTATTACCACGACAAGAATTCCAACTCCAATAAATATTTGTTTCGTTTTCTTCGTCATCTTTAAGCTTTTAAGGAATCTAACATTCCATGTAGTTTTGCAATATAATTTGGATCAGTGGCGTATCCAGCTTTTTTAATTTCCTCAATAAACTTGTAAGGATCATTAGGATATTTTAAAGCTGGAGCATAGCGAGAATATCTGTGAAAGAAATTCGCATAACCGATTAATCCCTCATAAGGTGTTTTCCAAACGGCGAACTTGTCAGTAATTGTAACCATTTGACCGTTGATAAACTCTTTTGTAGCAAGCGGAACAGAATTATCACCCTTTGAAGCTTTTATTCCTCCAAAGTTGTTGTACTTCTGAAGCAAGCTACTTTTACCCCAGCCAGTTTCAAGTGCTGTTTGCACAATAATTGCTTGATATGGAATCCCGTATTTTGCACCAACCACTTTTGCCAGTGGTGTGATCCAATTGTACCAATCTTGTTTTGTCGTTGAGCCACCCTTGTACTTAAATGAGCTTAATCCTGTAACATCTACTCCCATAACTTTAAATAATTTGTTCATTCCGATTACCATTATTGTAACAACAATGGCAAGGAATAAGAATGTTTTTATTAATTGTTGATTCATGTTTCAAAATTCATTGAGGTTTAGTGTGAAAATCATTTTCAAAAGTGAAACTAGATTATTCCAAGTAATCCACCCCCGAAGCATTGCTATGAAAATTAGAAATGACAATATTGAAGCTGTAAGCCGTGCGCGATTAATTTCCTTGCCGTCATTTGCATTTTTGGAAATTGAATTTTTCACGTTCGGCAAAATGCCATCAGCAATACCGTTGAATATGTCAATTATTCTTTTTTTCATTACGTCTGCGTTTTGAATCTCGAACAAATACTATAACACTCAATGTCGTTGTTATTAATACGGATGTGATACGAAGACTGGCTTCAACATCAGAATACGAAACTGCAATTCCTGCAGCTGCATTGACACCCATTTTAGCAACGGTAATTAGAGTATGATTCATTTTAAATTTGTTTTGTAAGTCCTTGCAACTTTAATTGTTTGTTAATTGCCTTAATTTCATCAGGATCAAGGTCGCCTTTCAACCAGTCCATCAAATCGGAAGGAGAAGTAAACCAAGACCACGAATAAGAAGAAAGACGAAGACCAAACGCTTTTTCAAGCTTCACGAAATCCAAATCATTATGTAGGTAACCAAAAATTCTATTTATTCCAGTAATTTTAGTTCCGCCTCCGTTCATATAATTTTCTAGCTCGTTTGCCCAGCTTTCAAATTTAGAATCGGTGTATGATTGCTTCATTCCTGATTCCTGTAAAACTTTTACTTCAGCTTTTTCAGTAACTATTCTATCAGCAACAACTTTCTGTTCCTTAAGCCATTTGACAACGAACCAAAGTATCACGGCAATTATTACAATTGTAATTACTTGTTGAATGGTTGTCATTCTTTTCCAAGAGTCTAATATTGCCTTCATACGATCTATTTTCTAGCCAACATCGCAACAAATACAATCACAACTCCAACAAGAGCCAAGGCTAATGCAACAAGAATAATTGTTTCTGTTTCAATTTTTGGTGTGATATCTAAATTTGCGTTCAACATGATTCCTACTTTTTAGTTTTTGCAAGTACAATAACAAGTACAATCAACGCTGCGAAAATTCCGCCCATGATATACAATGTTCTTCGCATTTTGGCTTTTTCTTCCTCTTGAGTTGTAACCGTAGTTGTTGGTGCTGGATTGCTCGCACCACCATTTGGAAGATTTATTTCAAACCAAGTTGTACCGCCTGCCGATTCTTTTGAAGCTGATCCGTTCACGTAGCTTTCAATTTCCTGTAATTCAATCATTTCGTAAGCCATGACTATTTTTTAAATTTTGAGTAAATAAATAATGCAATACCAACAACTACAACCGCTGAAACTGCAATGATGATGTACTTCATTGTTTTCTTGTTGGCTGCATCGGCAGTTGCGTTTTCTTCAATAGATTTTGCCTGTGCTGAGCTTGTGTTTTTAATTGCCTCAGCTTGGGCATTGCCTGTGGCCACCAATGCCTGTGCTTGACCTTGAGCTGCTACAATTGCCGCTTGTTCAACTGCTGTTGAAGTAAGTCCTTGTTGTGCTAGAGTTCCTGAGTTCTTAATATCAGAATCTACAAGGTCTTCGTACTTTTCGACTAATGCTTTCGCAACTGGAACTGCTGCAGCTGCATTTTGATATGCAGTTAGTGCTGCAGTATATGCACTTTCGGCCGCTGTTGCTTCACTGTTCAGTTTACTTTGACAAGATGACCTTTCAGAAGCTTTGTTATATGTCGTCTGACAATAACCTCCGTCCCTTTTAGCGGCTGTTGTTTGCCACGCTAAGCGGGTGCTGTCATAAGTAGCCTTTGTTTCAACTAGCTTATTATTTGCCTTTACTAAAGCAGTTTGTGAAGCTGCTAGTTTATCTAGGTTTGTTTGAAATTCTGCCATTTTATTTTTTTTTGAGCATTACAACAATTGCAATAACTATGATAGCTCCAATTACTGAAACCCAAATAATGGTATTCGATTTTGGAGAAGCATTTGCGCCAGCAGCATTTGCCTCAGCGGCTCTTGCTTCAGCTTCAGCTATTGCAACTTGTGAATTTTGAAAATTGGTATTGTATTGCCCTGAAATTCCTTCAGCTGCATTTACAATGTCACCAATAAATGAAAGGTCTAATACTGCCATGTTTTGATATTAAAAAAGCGCCCTACCCTAACTAGGGAGGGCGCTTCATATTTTTACTTCGAGTTGTTTTTCTTAACAGCTACAATCTTCAGTGATGTTTCCACCAGCTAAAAGCGCATCACTTTTTTTGATCGCTCTCCAAAAACGTTGTGGACGTGAATCCTGTACACCAACGTTGAATGTGATTGCCAGTTGAGTACCTGCTTTGATAACAAATACTGGAACATGAGCTTCAGAAACGATTAACGGGAATTGTTTTGCTCTGAAATCAACATTCATGAACTGAGAAGCAGCCGAATCTCTACGCAAGAACTGCGCTAAATTCAATGATTGTGGCGTTGAATTTTCCCAAGGCGTCAAATAAACAGATTTGATTGATCCTGAGAAGTTAGAACTTTCAGGCGTTCCGTTAATCAATGCAGATTGGAAAGCAGCCGAGATCATTCTTGTTGGATTTTTCTGCATATAAGACAAGATAACATCTAAGTCTTTATCAGAATCAAGAATCGAGGCTGTTGCAGTATCTGCACCTTCCGTGAAGATATCTCCACTGGCAAGCAAGCAAGTTGCACCTACTTTTTGAAGTAAAGGATCAAGTCCTAAACCAAGAACGTTGTTCAATGATCCGATTGCGACTTTAATATCAACCACTGTTGGGTTAACGATACTAACTCCAAAAGTCAAATTTGCTTGCCCTTCAGACAACATTGATTTTCCTCCATTTGGACCTTGAGAAAGCTCTCTGTTAAGGTCAATTGTGATTGGCTGTGTTTTTGCTAAAACCTCTCCAACTAATTTTGCGTTTTGTGCGCTGTTAACTGTTTTCATATTGTTCTAAAAATAAATTCTTACCCTACGATTTCTTCATCTTCAACAACTGGCGCTGGATTGCCAAACGTTGTGATTTTTGAATTTGCTGTGTCAATTTTCTTTGGCACGAAAAGTTGGATTGCGATAGTTGCTACAACTAGAACTATGATAATCCATGCTAATACTTTAATGTTCATCGCTTCAATTTTTAAATTTGCGTTTGTTTCGATTCCAAAGATGAAGCACTTGTTTTTGTCGGTTAGCGAATATTGAATGACACAATAAAATGAAGTCTTATTTTGTTGAATTCAGTTGAATGCAATAGGTAAACACTCATAAAATGAAAAAGCCTTTGCAGTAATTTGCAAAGGCTTTCGTTTATCTAAAATATTTCAATTCTATTTCTTAAACAGAAGTACTATGAACAGAATATTCAATAAAACTGAAATAAGTAACCACAACCAATGCAATTTGTCTCTAGGCTTATGTGTACAAATAGTTGGTACTTCTATTTTCTTTTCAAATGGAATATAAATTGTTCTTGGTTGTTGATTTACTGAAACATTTAATGAATCACCAGTAACACTCTTTCGTAGATCAACTATAATTGTAGAATCAACATCAATAAAAAGAACAGTATCTCTAAAATTTGTAAAAGGAAAGGAGCCGGCAAAGGCAATGCCTTTAGATTCATATTTCACTGAATCTCGAATAATGACCGTTTTATTTTCAATTAATTCGGGATGATTTCGTAAAATTCTAGCCATACGCTTAGAAGCACAACCACTAAGAACGATTAGTAATATAATAGCTATGATGGATCTATATTTCATTATCGAAAAGTTCATTTTTTAATACTGGCTTATCGTGAAGCTCAAAGAATTTCCTCAAAACTCTAGGAGGTACAATTGAATCTGTTTTTATATAACCGACTTCCTTTAAATCTTCATAGTATCTAACATTCATCAATTGACGCAAGTAACTTGCAGAAACTCCGTAAAGTTCTGCGAGTTCTGCTTTTGTAGGTGAAAATGATTCTAATCCCATCATTGTAATTGAATTGTAATATTCTCAAAGCGGTTTGAAGACTTCCTTAGGTGATCCATCATGTGAGGAATTTCCGCCCATGGGTATTTTTCTAGTGATACTTTTCCATCAGCAGTTTTAAATAGCGTTAATAAATCGGCAGCTCTTACTAAATCAGGAGGAACGGCAGTTAATGAATGGAAAACAAAAATTAAGTCTAAGTTCTTCTGTTTGGAATCAATAATTAAATCGTTGATTTCAGGAGAAAGTGTGCGCTTAATATATTTTGTTGCATCCTCAAAAACGATTAACGTATCCCATGAATTGGCTTCGATTTCAGTAAACAACTGGTGACGGTCTTTTGAAAAAAATCTAAAAACCCCTTTGTTCCATCTTGAAAGGTTTTGTATTTCCATTATTTGAATAGAACGGTTTACACCTTCAGGATTGCTATGCGTTTTCATGTTTCGCCATGGAGGATTGTCAAACGTGTCAACAATCAATGTTTTTGGTAGCTGTGTTGAATTAATAACCGATTTAATAAAATCGGTTTTACCAGTTCCACGTCTTCCAACCACAATTGATATTACATTCGTTCTTTTTTCCAAAACTATTTTTTTGATAATTCACGTTTGTAATATTCTCTTTCTCCAGTTAACTTTTGATTTTGTCGACGTAGCATTGAATTTTCCCCCTCCAGCCTAAGTGCTTTTTTCTTTAGTTTTCGTCTAACAAACAAAAACAGCGCAATATGAACAATTGCAAGTATATATCCTGTACTCATTACTTCAACATTATTTTTGCAGCCTTACCAATTAATTGCCCTGCATATTCTGCCCAAAATCCAACTCCTGGTCCAATTTTCATTTTTGATTCTTGACACCACGGAATGGCAGCCTGAATTAATTTTTCTGTTTGTGATGGTGTAGAAATAAAGTCATCGGACAAAAGCATCATTTTACGCTCGTAATCTTCCAAGCTTTTAACTAGTAGTTCTTCACGCTCATTTAGCTTTTGTCCGTTCATTTTCTTTGTGTATGCTTTTCGCATTTTCTCAATGACTGACTTTCCTCCAACTCGTTTTTTTGTTTTATAGGTTGCAATTGGAAGTAAAACAATAGTTTCAATTGCCTGCATTCCATAAACAAGCGAACGAGCGTTTCTTTCCGCATCGTATTCCTCGATTTCTTCCAGTTCTTCGTCTTCCAGCTCTTCAACTTCGTCAAAATCCTCATCTTCAGCCTCGTGAAAACTATTGTTTTCCTGAAGAATAGGCTTGAAGAAATCACTTGCCGAACCTTTGTTTTCCGTGGGCTCGGCAATGATTTTTGTTAAATCAACCGCTTCAAATAACTTCTCTAATCTTGGATTCTCTTGCATTTTTACTCTTGAATTATATCTTCAACTAAATATTTGTATTTGTCCATAATTGGAGCTAACGATTTCATTTCAGAAAATAAACCTGTATCAAGACCTCCCGTTGTAACTTTCATCATTACTTTAGTAAGTATTTGAGGAAGTTTTGACATGATATCATTTCCTTCACCTCCTTGCAAATCTGCAAGGTTTAAATCGAGCGCTTTTGTTACTCCAATAAAAACAGAAACTGTCGTTCTAATATCACCTTCCATTGTTGCAAGCTTAGTATGAAGCTGCTCTATTTGTTCTTTTTCAGTCATGACTATTTGGAAATTTTATCATTAATAATTTTGTACAATACTTTCAATCTTTCAAGGTTGTAGTATTTCAGTCCACCGATCATTGGATAACCTTCTTTTCCAAATACTGATGAAGGAAAGCCTTCTTTTAAATAATCAGGAATATTTTCTTTTATTTTTGGAAGTGATTCATTCGGAATGCAAAATCCAGTTCCACTTTCCACCGCTTTAAACTCTCTTACGAGAATAAATTCAGGTGTTAAGGCTTCCTTTATTTCTTCTACCTTTGTAAGAATTTCTTCAGTTTCTTGGGTTTCTTCAGTTTCTTCAGTTAAGATTTTTTCTAATCTTTCTTCTAACCTTGAACCAACTTCATCAAAAATGGTTTTTTCTAACAAAAGAAAACTTTCAACTGGTAATGTTATGAATCCTTCTTTAGATTCAATTTCTTCCATTCCAATTATTCTGGAAATCATAGGTAATTCTACTTTCATAATTATATTGAGTTTTAAAATCCTGTGAAAAATTCACCGCCAAGATTGAAAATGTTATTATCATTGAAGATCATTTTCTCGAGCATTTGTTCTTTTGTTTCTGAAATGCCTTTTTTCGTTTTTCGACGGGAATGGATTTCATCAAGTAGAATTTTCTTTTTCTCGATTGGTAGTTTCGGTTGATCTGTAATTGTAAGTAACAGTTGGTTTTCTCCAATTGAAAGCGGCACTTCTTTTATTACCTCTTTTTCAACTTCTTTGACTTCAGGTGCTTTCATGGCTAAATGCACCGCTTTAATTATTAGTCCTTCAACAAGGTAACCCTCTGATAGACCTTGATTTTCTCGGAATTCATCTAGTAAAGATTTTAGCTTTGTTAAATTCTCATCGCTTTCAGTGAATTCAAGTATGCTTTCAGGTTTTTCTACTTGTTCAGTTTCGTTGCTTTCATTGCTTTCAGCTTTTAAGGCAATTGAAAGCAGTCTCGAAAAGCTGTCTTTTACACTGGAAAAAATAATACCTTCTTTCTCTTGAACCTCAATTAAAGACTGGTTAAAGATGTTTCTTTCTTCCTCGTTACAAGTAATTGAAGTTGTTCTATTTTTTAATACAAACATTTTTTATTGCTTTCAATGATTTCAACAAAAATGCTGTTGAATTCAGTTGAATGCAATAAGTGAATGCAAGTCGGCGGATTATTTGAAAGCAACTGTTATAATTATCGGATTCCTAAAAAAGTGAAGAGAAAAAATATTTTTTAAGATTGATAATTTCTTTTTTCGATGTTGACTTGTTGACTTTTAACCTTAATAGTTGTTTTTATTGGCTTGTATGGTCAACAAGTCGCTGTTGACTTTTAGCGGTCTGTTGACTGGATTTGTTGATTCATATAAAATTCAATCAACAAAAGTCAACAAAAGTCAACACTTTTTTATATCTGTCTCTTATACACATCTCCGAGCCCACGAGACAGGCAGAAATC
>CAJXRM010000056.1 GCA_913059205.1 uncultured Flavobacteriales bacterium | reverse complement strand
CGAGATTTCTGCCTGTCTCGTGGGCTCGGAGATGTGTATAAGAGACAGATGCAGAGTTGTTTTAAAAGTAGTAGTGTATTAAGTGTATAATTACACGTTTAATTAACGTATAATCTACTGTTAAGAATTTTTTTTCTTACTTCTTATAATTCTCAACGGCAGATCGAACACTACCAAATTTCTGAAGTAAATACAAAGCAGTATCATAATCCACAGGAATTTCTTGTTGGATCATTTTTGCTCCTCTGTCAACCAGTTTTTTATTGCTTAACTGCATATCAACCATTTTATTTCCCTTAACATGGCCAAGTTTTATCATTAATGAAGTACTTATCATGTTAAGAATTAACTTTTGCGCTGTTCCTGACTTCATACGTGTACTTCCAGTAACGAATTCAGGTCCAACAATAGCGGTCATTGGAAATTTTGCTTCAACTTCAAGAGGAGAGCCAGGATTACATGATATTCCTCCTGTCAATATTCCCAATGTGTTGGCTTTTTTGATTGCGCCAATAACATATGGTGTTGATCCAGATGCCGCAATTCCAATTAGTGTATCGTTTGAATTTATATTGTGCTCCATTAAATCATTCCAGCACTGTTCTGTATCGTCTTCAGCAAATTCAACTGCTTTTCGAATAGCTAAATCGCCTCCTGCAATTATTCCTACAACAACCCCTTGGTCAACGCCAAATGTAGGTGGACATTCACTTGCATCCACAACACCCAGTCGTCCACTTGTTCCTGCGCCAATATAAAACAAACGACCGCCGTTTTTCATGCGTAAGTAGCATTCGTCAATAAAAAGTTCAATTTCTGGAATAATTTGGTGAATTGCGGTTGCAACTTTTTGGTCCTCGGAATTAATTCCATGAAGCAACTCTCTCGTTGACATTTTCTCCAAATTGTTGTGGTTTGAAGAAGATTCTGTAATTCGTTCTATCATACCAAATAAGCTTTTTCCTCATTTTCAGAAAGAATTACTTCAACTCGGTCTTTTAAAGTTGTAGAAAGACTTAGTCCTATGAAGTTTGCCTTTATTGGAAAGCGTCTGTGTGTTCGATCAACTAATGTGAGCGTTTTAATGGCTTTTGTTGGAAATTGAAGTACTTCCATTAGCGCATATTGCATTGTTTTTCCTGAATTCAATACGTCATCTATTAGTACGATATAACCATTTTTCAAGTCGTCTTTACTCGCTGTTAGAACCGTTTTCTCCGCCCATGGTTCTGATTTATTGATTTTAATTTCAAAGACAACAACGGTAAGATCCGAATTATCTTGAATTATTTTTGCAATTCGATTTGCCAATACGATGCCGTTTCCAACAATCCCGCCAAGGAATAAAGTCTTTTCTTCGAAGCAATTTTCTAGAAGTTGAAAAGCCAATCTATTAATTTTTTTTTCGATGTCTTGTTTGGAAAGTATTTCTTGCATGATGTTGAATCTTGAAAAACAAATATACTACTCGAGTTACTTATTAAGGCAATTTTGCCATGTTTTGTTTTGCCCATTGGTTATTTGGATCAAGCTTAAGCACTCGTTGATAGAATTTTCGAGCTCGCAGGTATTCCTTGTTCTTATGTGCTTTTAGCGCGGCATCGCTAATTTCATCGATACTGATCAATTTCAGATTGTCGAAACTTGCAGTGTTGGTTGGATCAATAGTGATAGCTTCTTTATAATATAATTTTGCCTCTGCATAATTGCCTTTTTCGTGCGCAGAATAGCCTTTGAAATAATTCCATTCCGCAGACCATGGAGCATATAACAGTGTAATGCTTGAGCAAATTAATAAAACCAAGGCAAAAATTACAGGAGTTGATTTTTTGGTGTTAAACGTTGTGATAGCAGTAATTATCCCAAAAAACATTCCTGACACCATAGCCGCTATTCCGATATTGTATGATTTGATAGAATTTAGGTAGTAAGCCGTTATTATTCCTGTGATTGCCACTATAAGATACATGTATTTGGCTCTAAGTTCAAATCGATTGTCTTTAGCTGATTTTATAAAAATGTACGCAACAAAAAAATAGTTTACTCCAGTTAAGCCAATGCCTGCGTCATCAGACAGTGTTAATTGAGCAATCGAGGTCACCATTGATGCATATAAACCCAATAAAATGAAGTTAATTAATCCAACTCTTCGTTCAATAAAAGCACCTAATGTCCAAAGACCAATGATATTAATTATCAAATGGTAATAATTAATGTGAAGTAAACTGTTCGTAATAACACCCCAAAATTGGCCTTGATAAATTTGAGTAGCATAAGGCGCACCTAAACGACTATATGATTCAGCAGTTCCTAATGAAGTTGTGTCTAACTGAAGCAATAGAAATAGGGCAAAGCATGTAACGGTTAAGATGCTTGTAAAGATTGGTTTTTTACGCTCCAAGGTCCCTTGCATAATGAGTACTTGTAAAAATTAGTATATCTTCCTCAAAAATAAAACTGATTTTCGAAACAAGTCGAATAATTCCAAAGTTATTCACTTAAGTTGTTAACAACATCTCGAAAACTATTAAAAAAATGACGTTTGAATGTAGATTTTTGGCTAAATTTGCGTTCAATTTGTTGCGTGAAAGCGTAAAGTTGAACCCCAATAATTAGAGCATATAATGCCAAAAAACGAATCAATTAAGTCCATACTTATCATCGGAAGTGGACCAATTGTGATAGGTCAAGCTTGCGAGTTTGATTATGCAGGATCACAAGCATCAAGATCTTTAAGAGAAGAAGGAATCGAAGTTACTTTAATCAATTCCAATCCGGCAACGATTATGACGGATAAAGTGATTGCTGATAACATCTACTTGAAACCACTTGAGCCGGAAAGTATTATTGAAATTTTAAATAAACATCAGATAGACGCTGTACTTCCAACGATGGGAGGTCAAACTGCCTTAAATCTTTGTATTAAATGCGATGAAATGGGTATTTGGGAAGAGCACGGCGTTGATATTATTGGAGTTGATATAGCTGCAATTGAAATTACTGAGAACCGTGAGGCTTTTAGGGATTTAATGGAAAAAATTGGAGTCCCAATGGCTCCTCAGGCAGCTGCTCGATCCTTTTTACAAGGAAAAGAAATTGCGCAAGAATTTGGATTTCCTTTATGTGTAAGAGCTTCTTATACTTTGGGTGGGGCAGGAGCTTCAATTGTTCATGATCCAAAGGATTTTGATACACTTTTAGAAAGAGGTTTACAATTGTCACCTATTCATGAGGTGATGATAGATAAAGCGCTATTAGGATGGAAAGAGTTTGAATTAGAGCTTTTGAGAGATTCGAATGATAATGTTGTTATTATCTGTTCAATTGAAAACTTTGATCCAATGGGAGTGCATACAGGTGATTCTATAACTGTTGCTCCAGCAATGACATTGTCAGATACAACGTATCAAAAAATGCGCGACATGGCAATTCACATGATGCGTTCAATCGGGAATTTTGCAGGAGGATGTAACGTTCAATTTGCAGTTTCACCTGATGAGAACGAAGATATCATTGCAATTGAAATTAACCCACGAGTTTCTCGATCGTCCGCTTTGGCTTCAAAGGCAACAGGTTATCCAATTGCTAAAGTTGCGGCTAAATTAGCTATAGGCTACCATTTAGATGAATTGAAAAATCAAATTACTAAAACCACTTCAGCTTTGTTTGAGCCGACGTTGGATTATGTAATTGTAAAAATTCCTCGTTGGAATTTTAATAAGTTTCCAGGAACGAATCGTGAATTAGGTTTGCAGATGAAGTCAGTTGGAGAGGTAATGGCTATTGGTCGTTCTTTCCAAGAAGCACTTCAAAAAGCATGTCAATCGCTTGAAATTGGTAGAAATGGTTTGGGAGCTGACGGAAAGGAGTTGACAAATCAAAATGAAATTCTACACAGTTTGGAGCATCCAAGTTGGAACCGATTGTTCCATGTTTACGATGCAATGAAATTAGGGATTCCGTTTAACAGAATTCATGAAAAAACAAAAATTGACCCTTGGTTTTTACGTCAAATAGATGATTTAATTAAATTAGAAAATCGAATAGAAAAGTATCAATTGGATTCACTTCCAAAAGAAATATTATTCGAAGCGAAACAAAAAGGGTATGCCGATAGACAAATAGCTCATTTGTTGAGATGTTTGGAGTCTGAAGTTTATAAAAAACGCGAAGAATTTTCAATCAATCGTGTGTATAAAATTGTAGATACATGCGCTGCTGAATTTGAAGCCCATACACCGTATTACTATTCAACATTCGAATATGAGAACGAAAGTATCGTTTCAGATAAGAAAAAAGTAATTGTTCTGGGTTCAGGTCCAAATCGAATTGGTCAAGGGATTGAGTTTGATTACAGCTGTGTTCATGGTGTTTTGGCTGCAAAAGAATGTGGTTATGAAACGATTATGATTAATTGTAATCCTGAAACGGTATCCACGGATTTTGATACAGCTGATAAATTGTATTTTGAACCAGTTTTTTGGGAACATATCTATGATATTATTCGTCATGAAAAACCTGATGGAGTTATCGTTCAACTTGGAGGTCAAACCGCGTTGAAATTAGCTGAAAAGTTAGAGCGTTATGGAATTAACATTTTCGGAACAAGTTTCGATGCATTAGATTTGGCTGAAGATAGAGGTCGTTTTTCAAAAGTTTTGGAGAAAAACAATATCCCTTTCCCTAAATATGGAGTTGTCGAAAGCGCAGAACAAGCATTGGTACTTTCAGAAGACCTTGGTTTTCCATTATTGGTTCGACCTTCATACGTATTAGGTGGGCAGAAAATGAAAATTGTTATCAACCGTGAAGAATTGGAGCACCATGTTGTCGATATTTTGAATGAAATGCCTGGAAATCAAATTCTTTTGGACCATTTCTTAGGTGGAGCTATTGAAGCAGAAGCTGATGCTATTTGTGACGGCGAAGATGTTTACATTATTGGTGTAATGCAACACATTGAACCAGCTGGAATTCACTCTGGAGATTCATTTGCAGTGCTTCCTCCGTACAACTTGGGGGATTTCGTAATGCAACAGATTGAGGATATTACACGTAAGATTGCTGTTGAACTGAAAACGGTTGGATTGATGAATATTCAATTCGCCATAAAAGATGATAAAGTATACGTGATTGAGGCAAATCCAAGAGCATCGAGAACAGTTCCTTTCATTGCAAAAGCGTACGATGAACCTTATGTGAATTATGCTGCCAAAGTTATGTTGGGAGAGAAAAAAGTGAAGGACTTTAATTTTCAACCGAAGAAAAACGGTTATGCGATTAAAATTCCGGTATTCTCCTACGAGAAATTCCCTGACGTGAAAAAAGAACTTGGTCCTGAGATGAAATCGACTGGTGAAGCAATTCGTTTTATTGATAGTTTAAGAGACCCATTCTTTATGAAGATTTACTCTGAACGAAACATGCATTTGTCTAAATAATGATTGCTGAAGCGAGCGTTGTAGGCGTTTTTAGGACCTTATTAATTCTTATTGGATTGTTTATGGTTTTACGTTTTTTTGGACGATTAGCGACAGCAAAGAGAAATCAAGATGAATTGAATGCGTTAAATGAAGAGAAAAGAAAGTTTAACGCAGAAAAGGAACGTGTATCTAAGAATTTAGGTAAAACGAAAATTGCTGAAAAGACTTCGGGAGTTAATGATATCGAGGATGTCGATTTCGAGGAAGTATGATTGTTTTAAGAAAATTAATCTTCTCAGCCTTTTTAGGATTAACACAGTTTTATTCATATGGACAAGAGATTCATCCCTATGAAATGTACTCAGATCACTTTAACATTGAAGGGTATACAAAGCAATATGAGCGAAGTTTCGATTCGGTAGGAATAATTCTTCAAAAAAATCAATATCACCCTTTAACGATTTCAATATATGGAATCATGTGTTATGATCATTTTATTCGCACGGGTGACTCAACTTATATGATCGAATTGCACAATCAATTCAATTATTTCCAAGATACTTCTCGTTTTGATTATCATTATGAGAAAAGGGGAATTGGCTTACCGTACCATTTTAATTTCAATGACTTAAAAGCTCCTTGGTATTCAGGGTTAACCCAGGGTGCTGCAATTTCTTTTTTATTGCGTTACTACCAGCTGACGAAAAACGGATATGCTTTGGAGCTAACTGAAAAAATTGCGTATTTAATGCTTCAACCTGAAACTAATTTCGGGACAATTTCTCAAACGACGGAAGGTAGAACTTGGATAGAGGAGTATCCAACATCTAAAAAATCCGTAAATGTTTTAAATGGGTTCATAAATGGTCTTGTAGGTTTGAAGGAGTACTGCGATTTTTTTCCTAATGATACAATGGCTGAAAGAATCCATTCAGAGGTGTATAATAGTTTTATAGATTTATTTGAGAAATTCGATACTCCAACTTGGACGAATTATAATCGAAACAAAAAATCAATTTCTAAGTCTTACTTGCGAATTCAACTAACGCAATTGGATCATTTGTATTCAATTTATCGCGATGAACGCCTGTTGAGACAAATGATGATATGGGCAATGATGATGGGGAATAGTTTGGATACAGATTTACATTTCTTAACGAAGCCAAAATATATTTACTCTACTTTAACAACGATAGATTCTGGAAATAAAGGAGATATGAAATTCTATTCCCCAAAAATTAATAATAACTCTACTAGTTTCTGGAGGTCAGATTCGACTGTTTTAATAGGTAAAAAAGAATCGAAAATGAAAGTTTTTGATAGCACATATTTAGTCAAAAAGAAAGCATTTTTACAATTTAGTGAAGCTAGAAATTCGATTCAATTGGAGTTTATAAATGATAAATTTATTGAACTTGATTTTCGGACAAAAGACGCTAGCGGCAACTGGAATCATATTCCATTCTATCGAGACTCGTTAGGTGTTGCGATTTTTTCCGAGAATGAATTTAAAAATATAAGGATAACAACTAAAAAGAAATTTGAGTTAAAAGATATTGCTTATTATT
Organism: uncultured Flavobacteriales bacterium; assembly: GCA_913059205.1. Lineage (GTDB taxonomy): Bacteria > Bacteroidota > Bacteroidia > Flavobacteriales_D > Crocinitomicaceae > UBA4466. The sequence continues at coordinate 14,478 of CAJXRM010000056.1, read as the reverse complement.
CCTATAAGTTTTATGAAACGGCGAAGTATGCCCATACTTTTTTTAAGAAGTCTCAACAACTTGAAAAAAACAAAGTCTACGATGTTTATTTACCGCGTACCAATGTTTCTAAATACATCATTTTTTATAAGCAGGCGGATACAAAGCAGGAATTGAAAAATTCAAAATGGACACATTATAATTATTTTGAAGGAGGGCAGTTTGTTCCTTCTAAAGATGGTTTTTATGATTTTTTCGTTAGTTATCAACTATTAAACCCGAAAACAAGCATTGGTACTTTGGAAATATATTAATATTGTATTGCTTCAAGTCAATGTACTTTTTATATTTATGCTTCTTTTAGAACTTAGCTATGGCAATAAAAACTTTTTTCACTAAAAACTGGATACACTTTGCTGTATTAGCAGTATTTTCAATCGTAACATTCGCTTATTTTTCTCCTGAATTTGACGGTTTTTCCTTAAAACAACATGATGTTGAACAATTCAAAGGAATGGCGAATGAAACTGAAATGTATCGTGAAAAATATGGAGAAGAACCACTATGGACCAATTCGATGTTTGGTGGAATGCCGACAACTCAAATTTCAACCTTGTATGAAGGAAATTTTTTCCAAAAGGCAATTATTGGGTTTTTGGGAACAGTTGGAGTTCCTTCAGGTACGTTTTTGTTGCATTTAATCGGTTTTTATATTCTTGCATTGTGCTTAAGAATAAAACCGATAGTTGCTTTAGTCGGAGCATTTGCATTTGCTTTTGCAACATACGAGATTGTTATTATTCAAGCGGGACATAATTCGAAAGCGGTTACAGTTGCATTAATGGCGCCCGTATTAGGTGCGTTTATTATGGCTTATCGCACGAATTGGAAATGGGGAGCTTTACTTTCTGGGCTTTTTATGTCGTTCGAATTGGCAAGTAATCATTTACAAGTAACCTATTATTTGGGAATCCTGTTGTTTTTTCTTGGTTTATATGAGTTGGTGAAAGCAATTAGATTAAAGGAATTTAAACCATTTGGAATTGCGACTTTGGGAATTATTGGCGCATATGCGTTAGCTTTATTTATTAACTACGGTAATATTTCATTGACGCAGGATTATGCAAAACATACAATTCGAGGTGGTAATGACGTAACTATTAGTCCAGAAGGACTAGAAGTCACAAATAATACAAGTGGATTAGATAAAGAGTACATAACCAATTGGAGTTATGGTATTGGAGAATCATTTACTCTTGTCTCTCCATATGTTAAAGGTTCAGCTTCTGCTGGAATTGTGGGTTCGCAATTTGAGGAAATGGTTGAGAATTCCGATCGTTCAAGATCTGAAATAAATCAAATATTTAATGCTCAAATTCCGATGTATTGGGGTGAACAGCCTATTGTATCGGGGCCAACATATGTGGGTGTCGTTATGATTTTCTTAATGATACTTGGATTGGTTTATGTGAAAGATCGCCGAAAATGGGTATTGTTTTTTGTCGCAGTACTGGCATTGATGCTTTCTTGGGGGAAAAACTTTATGGGATTAACAGAATTCTTTATAGATACTATTCCAGGTTACAATAAGTTTAGAACAGTTACTATAATCATGGTGTTGATTGAATTAATTGTTCCACTAATTGGAGTTTGGTTTTTAGATGCTCTATTAAAGGATAAAGAAGGAAGTATAAAAGCCAACAAGAAACCATTTTTGGTAACATCAGCTGTCTTTTTTGTCTTTTTGCTATCAGTAAAAATGGTTGGTCTTGGAGATGGTTATACAAATTCTAAAGAAAGAACACAAGCCGATGGAATTCCTTCCATGGTCATGGAGCAACTAGCCCAAATGGAACCTGAGCAATTGGCACAAAACAACATTGACATTAATAATTCTCAACAAATTCAAGCTATCATAGATCAACAAGTACAATCTTACGAAGATGAAATGGTACTTTATAAGGGTGTAAGAGCGGATATTTTTAGTTCATCAATGAATCGTTCATTGATCTTTGCACTACTGATTATTGGTCTTGTAGCATTGTATTTTTACACTTCTGTGTCTTCGATTATTGTAATTGCGGGTGCCGGTTTATTTGTTTTAATTGATCTTATTCCTGTGGATTTGAATTATTTGAGTTCTGAAGAAACAACAGCAGGAAATTACAAGCATTGGATGCCAGTTGAACAAAAAACGTATCCTATTTCTGCACTTACCACTGATCAACAGATAATGGATGCAGAACGAGTTAATCCAAAAGTGAATGCAGCAATTGAAAAAGGTCAAAAAGATGGAATCGCAAAAGCTGAGGAACTGGGTTATACTGGTGCAAATAAAAGTCGCGTTGTAGATGCGTATAAATTTTCTGCCTTGAACTTTGCCACAAACTATAGAGTTTTCACGTACGATAATCCATGGGGAAGTTCAAGGACTTCTTATTATCATAAAAATTTGGGTGGTTATCATGGTGCCAAATTGAGAAACATTCAAAATTTATTTGAATTCCAATTGGCTCAGAGCAACAATAAAGTGTTTGATATGCTAAATGTAAAGTACTTTATTCAAGGTGAAAGCATACGTCTAAATCCAACAGCACTTGGACAAGCATGGTTCGTTAAGCGTGTAAGAACTGTTGAAACGCCAAATGATGAAATTAGGGCGTTGGGAGCAAGCTTTGAATTGGTTAATAGTAGCAATGGACAATTAATTGTAAATGGCGAACCTGTTAAGAAAACTAAAGTTTATGGAGCTGAAAAAATTGCTTATGTAATTGGCAGTGATACAATTGGCGTTCCTTTAACAAATGGTATTTCTAAAGGAATGGAAATAGCATTTGTAAGTGATGTAAATGGTGCTACTAATCTTGTTCCTAAATCTACTTTAGAAGCAGATACATCAAATTCGTTCAATACATTGGTTTCAATGACTTGTTTGAATGTTTTTGATCCAACAACTGAGGCTATTATGTTGAAAAGTGAAGCACAGAAGTTAACATCCAAATCGTATTCAGGTGAAGGAACAATTGTGATGAAGTCATACAATCCAAATGAAATTAAATATTCTGTTTCAACAGATAAAAAACAATTGGCAGTTTTCTCTGAGATATACTATCCAGCTGGTTGGAAGGCTTTCGTGGATGGTAAGGAAGTGGAAATAAGAAAAGTAAATTACTTGTTAAGAGGAATTGAGTTGGAATCTGGAAATCACGAAGTAGTTATGAAGTTTGATATTCCGAAACTGAAAACGACAAATATGTTTGCTATTGCGGGAACAAGTATTCTTGCCTTATTGTTTGTTCTTCTTATTTGGAAGGATAGAGCGAATGGAAAATCTAGCCCAGTAATTGAAGAATAGAAGAATTTAGAAGTTGAGTTCTGTTCTCAATTGTAAAATTCGTTTCAATTTGACTTATTGCTTTGATTGATTTTTCTTCGGAATATTCAATCAAAGCTTTTTTTATGAGCTTTTTCAATTGAAGAGCATCTTTTTTAGGTAAAATATAACCACTTTCACCAATTATTTCAGGCATTGCGCCAACTTCAGATACGATAGGAACACAACCTGAAAGCATTGCTTCACATAACGCATTAGGAAAGCCTTCACTCATTGATAATTGTAAATAAAACTGTTTGTCAGCAATGAAACCAGGAAGTTCGTTGTGTGGCATGTTACCAATTGGGTGTACGTTTTCCGGCAACTCAATTTTGATTTTATCGCCTCCAATAATATAAAACGCACATTCTGGAATAAGTTCAGCAACCTCAATAATCAAGTCTATGCCTTTTAATTTTGCGCCGAATCGAGTTCCTAAATCCGCGCCAATTGTGATAAATGTGTTTTTTGTTTTAGGAATTTTATTTTTCCATAAGGTTGCATTGTATCCGTTTGGAATTGTCAGGTGTTTAGTTTTTATTTTCGGAATGAAATGTTTGTAGCCCTGAAAGGGAAAATCATTTGAATTATATGTGTATTTAGAATGTACCAATGCTTCAGATACTGGTAACAGGAGTGAAGCATTTTTTAAACTAAATCGAGTGAAATGTTTCAAATATGTATTGTAGAAACAGCCGTATTGAATGGAAGGAAAGCCTACGCAATCCGTTCCTCCAAGAACGATAATTACTTTCTTTCTGAAAATGACCTTGAAGAGTACAGGTAAGAATGAATGATAACCTCCGAATTGAACAACTGTAGCCTTAGACTTAAATAGTTTGGCTAGAAGAAAGAAAAATTGTTTAAGAAAAGAAAGAGGCAAACGTGATTTGGATGATTGATCAAAAAAATGAATATTCAGACTAAACTCTTTAGATAAGATTTCAATATCCTTTTTAACGAAGGAGGAAAGACCAACATGGAAATAATTCAAGTTAGGTTTTTCCATTAAAAGTATTTCGCTTTTAAATTTTGAATCAATTGAGCAAATTTCCCTTTAACAATCAAATTTTTCACCTCCGGATTTCTAACAAGAACTATACTGAGATAATTAGGAACATTCGTATGAATTGAATAAGGGTGAATACTCTCAACATAAAAACCATGAGGGTATGTATTGTTTAATAAATCCTGCATTGACAGCGATTGATCAATGATTTGTAAAACTTCAGGACGATTTTTCCTTGTCCAATTCAATGCGTTCGGCTCAGGAATGTTAATAAGCACTTTGGCATTAGGACTACTAACTTTAGAAACGTTTTCAAATAATTTGCTATGCTGTTCTACTGGAATGTGCTCAAGAACATCCGGAAAAACTATAAAGTCATACTCAATAGTGGAATTGAAGTTACTCATGTCGTCAACGATAAAATTCACATTTTTGTTAGCGTACATTTCATTCGCGAATTTGATGCTGTGCGGAGAAATATCGCAACCTGTGAATTTGCCTTTAGGTATTGATTTAATGATTAAGCTACTGACTGTTCCAATTCCACAACCCACCTCCAAAACATTTGAACTTGAAGTTAAACCAAGTTGTTTAAGTTTTTTATGAATTAATCTATGGCGCACAGACACACCAATTTTTTTTTGCGTTTTTACAAACGAATCATAAAAATCCTCAATTTCTTTTTTTTCTGTCATTTCGATATTGCTTAATCGCCACAATAATAAGTATTTTATACTAAATTCGTGTAGTTCAATAGTAACAGAGTATTATTTTAAATGTTTTAATCCGATAATGGGAATCATTCAAAGAGACGCTTTTCGTACAATGCTAATCTCATACCTGGGCTTGGTATTGGGTTATTTGAACAAGGGTGTATTATTTGTAATAATATTATCAACAGATCAAATTGGACTAATAAACCTATTGATTTCTATTGGTTTATTGTTCGCTCAGTTTGCTAGTTTGGGCGTTGTGAATACAACATGGAAATTTTTTCCGTACTTCAGAAATGAAGCAAGAGGTAACTATGGTTTTCTCAAATTGGTAATTCTTATCGCCTTAATTGGTTCCATTCTAACAGCACTGTTATCGATTGTATTTGATGATGCCATTACTTCATTTTATAAAGAAAACTCAACAGAATTCATAAAATACTATTTCTGGATTATTCCAATCGGTGTGGCAAATGTGTTTTACTTGTTGTTTGAGAATTACCTCAGAGGTTTGTACAAAAATGTTTTCCCAGCATTCGTTTATGAAATTGTGTTGCGTTTAATCGTCACTGGATTATTATTTGCGCTTTATTTCCAATTGATAAGTTTTGAAGAGTTTTTAATTGGAAACAGCTTATCTTTCACAATTCCATTGATTTTACTTGTTCTTTATTTAATTCGATTGGGCGAGATTAAAAGCTTCAAAACCAAAATTCAAGTACCGAAAAGGTTTAAATCTATTATTGTAAAATATGGTTTGTACAGTTATACCAATTCATTGGGAGCGATGGTTGTTACAACGTTGGATATAGCAATGATTGCTTCAATGATCGGATTGTCCGGAGCTGGAATTTATAGTACAGTCATTTATTTAACTTCCGCATTACAAGTTCCTTATCGATCAATAATCCGTGTTTCTGTGCCGTTTGTTTCTCTTTATTGGAAGGAGAAAAAGATGGACGAAATGAACACTTTGTACAAGGATGTGAGTACAATGAGTTTAATAATAGGAGGGTATTTATTTGCTGTTGTTTGGGCCAGCCGAGTTGAACTTTTTTCTTTTCTTCCGGATGAATTTCAAGCAGGAATTCTTGTGTTCCTGTTTTTAATGATTGGAAAACTTTTTGATATGTACATGGGAATCAATGCAATGATATTGAATACATCCAAGAAATACAGGGCTGATATTGTTTTTACGTTTGTGCTTATTCTGCTAGTCGGAATTTTGAATTATTTGTTAATTCCTATTTATGGAATTTCGGGAGCAGCAATTTCGACGATGATGGCATTGATTATATACAACCTATTGCGTTTGTTTTATGTTTGGTACCATTACAAGATTCATCCTTTTCAAGTGAACCAATTTGCAATTATTGCATTAATAGGAGGAGCGATAACAATAGGAGAGATGTTTCCAGCGTTCGCTGAAAATGTGATTTTAAATTTATTTATTAAATCGTCTGTAATATCTATTGCCTTCGGAGTACCAATGCTACTTTTTAAAGTGGAACCGAAGTTGAATAACTACCTCCAGAAGTTTTTGAATAGAATAAAAACTACTTCACAAAAGCCCTAATTTCTAACAGGTGAATTTTCTCTTCCGTATTTGCAGTAACCGTAACGGTTTTCTTGATTTCGTTTTCCTGACCTGGTTTTGATTTAAAGGCGACTTTAATTACGTCGGACTTTCCAGGTGAAATTGGACCTTCAGGCTTTTGAGGCATTGTACAGCCACAACTCGCTGAAACATCAGAAATAATTAGCGGTTTGTTTCCAGTGTTTGTTACAATGAATTCTGTTGTGTTTTCTACCTCAGATTTAACATTACCAAAGTCATGTTTCATTTTATCAAATGAAAGGGTAGTAGAGCTTGCTTTTTCTTTCGCGAGAATAGCAGCTTCTTCTTTTTGAATTTCTTTTAATGATTCTTTTAATTCCTTGTCAGAAAGTTCTCCTGCAGCGACATTTGATACTATTTCACCGTCCCTTGCTTTAATCTTATCTGTAGAACTTGAACAAGCACTTACTATTACCACCAATCCAATTGCAAAATATACCTTTTTCATATGTAATTTGTTGTTTAAATTTTACTCAAGTTTGCTTTGTCGTATTCGTTTGATTCAATGATTTGAATTGCTCTTTGCAATATTTCATTCGACTCATTGTAAATCTGATAAAACTCGCTGTATCCCCAAATATCTTGCGCCAACATCGCTTTGAACTGCAATTTTAATAATTTTTCACTTGTCGCGTATTCTTTTTCATTGAATTCTAATTTCGGATCTTCAACTGCTAGGTACGAGAAAAACTTATCCATAAATTCTTTATCAATATCAAATTTCGACTTGAAATCTTCAAATTTCGGATATTTCTTTTCAATTGAAGCTCTGTTTTCATTTACATATGTTAATGAATATCGGTTAACATGTCCTCCTCGCACAATGGAAGAAAAGTATGGAGAAGTTCCTACCGTATCAAGTGGAACAAAATAATCTGGCATAATTCCACCGCCACTGAACACGGTGCGTTTTTGCAACAGGGTGGTTCTTTTCAAAGAGTCAGGGAAATTTATAGAATCTTGACTCATAAATTCACCGTGTTCATATCTGTCCAAAATATCAGATCGGTATGACTCGACATCTTCGTAAGGCTTTTGAATAAATCGTCCACTTGGTGTGTAGTAGCGGGCAATTGTTAAACGAATTTGAGAACCATCTGATAAATCAATTGGTCGCTGAACAAGTCCTTTTCCATATGTTCTTCTACCAACAATTAATCCTCTGTCCCAATCTTGGACAGCCCCTGATAAAATTTCACTTGCTGAAGCAGAATACTCATCTGTAAGAATAATTAATTTACCTGTTTCAAACATTCCCTTTGTTTCTGAATTTAAATCAATTCTTGGTTGAGCCCTTCCTTCAGAATAAACGATTAATTTATTTCCAGACAAAAATTCATCAGCAATATGCTTTGCTGTGTATAGTAATCCACCACCGTTTCCTTGTAGATCGAGAATTAAATTCTGCATTCCCTCTTTTTTCAATTTTTTCATTCCGTCTTGAACTTCTTCCAAAGAAGTACGGGAGAAGGAATTTAACTTAATGTATCCAGTGGATGATGAAACCATATACGCGGCGTCAACTGAATGAACAGGGATTACATCTCTGGTAATTGTGAAATTGATCAGATTTGGAGATTTACCTCTTTTCACGGAAACAAGAACTTTCGTTCCCTTATCACCTAAAAGTTTTCCTCTAACATCACTGTTTTTTAATCCAATTCCTGCAATTAATGTATCAGAAACGCGTATGATTTGATCACCAGCCAATAAACCAATTTTCTCTGATGGTCCTCCGGGAATTGTTGAAACTACATGTAAAGTATCTTTTAATATTTGAAAACGAATTCCAACTCCAACGAAATTTCCATTGATTTTTTCGTTGGCATCATCAACCTCATCTTTAGAAATAAAAGTAGAATGTGGGTCCAACTTCTCAAGTAAAGCAACAATTGCAGTGTTTGTTAATTCTTCGGCATTCACGTCATCCACGTACATGCGATTAACATAAGAAATTACTTCATCGAATTTGATGGATGTGGAAAGTTTAGAGTCATTTTGCGCAATTGTAACAAGAACTGTTAACGAAAAAATGAATGTTGATATGATTTTCATAGTTTGATTTTCTAATGATGTAATGAAAGTGATTTCTATTACTTACAACGTAAATTTAACAATTATAGAACATATAAAAAGGATAAAATATGTTAAACGACGAGTAGTTGTAATAAACAATGTGTTGTGGAATGAAATTTGGGTTTTACTAAAATGAAGTTTAATTTATGCCTTACTTCGCAATAGATTGAAGGAATTATGAGAAAAAGTATAGTAGTTTTATTGGTTGGGATTATTTCTTTTAGCGCTCAAGCACAACAGCCGGAGTTTGATAAGTTGGAAATGCTTTTTGCTCAAAAAAATTACAAAACGGTTTATAGAAAATCAAATCAATTGTTGGATAATCCTTCATATGATTATTCCATGCTACCAACTTATTACAAAAGTATGAGTATGCTCCAGCTTGCACAAAATGATTTATGGCTAAAGCGCCATTCAGAATCGATTAATGAAGCTTTAGAATTATTTTTGAAAGTTAAGAATTCACCCAATGGAGAGAAAATATTTAATGCACATATGTACGAGCTGAGTTGGATTAAATCTGATTTAATGTCGTGGGCATCAGATTTAAAAAGAAGCGGAAATAACAAAGCATTTACGGAAATTCAAGCAGCATTAATCAAAATGTTCAAAGGAATTCCTGAAATGGACATGAATGAAGTTCAGGATACAAAGGATCCAATTGTTATTGATGTTGAAGAGGTGGAGGAAAGCTCTGGTGGCGCAGCATCTCGAAGTAAAATTGTTGCAAATGCTCAAAAGTACCTGGGAACTCCATACGTTTGGGCAGGTAGCTCACCAAGTGGTTTTGATTGCAGTGGTTTTACAAGTTATGTAATGAAGGATTTTGGCAAAGAATTATCCAGAAGATCGGAAGATCAATATAACGAAGGAAAAAAAGTAAAAGAAAAGAATGTCCAAAAAGGAGACTTGGTTTTTTTTAGTAATGGCTCTGGCATATCGCACGTTGGAATCGTCGTTTCGGAAAAAGGACAACCAATAGTTATGATTCACGCTAGTTCGAGTAAAGGCGTAATTATTACCAATATTGAAAGCTCGGAATATTGGATGAAAAGGCTACATGGGTTTGCAACTTATGTAAACTAAATGGAATTCTTGAAAGCGCTGATTAATGCAAGAATTGTTGTTGATATCCCAAAACCCAATTGTGTAATTTGTAGAATCCAATAGGAGTTTTCCAGAATTAGAGGAAGGCAAAAAAACACTGCTGTACCAAAATAGACTATTAACGCAATTGTTGACTTCCCTTTATTTATATTGAAGAGTGTGAACGCCCCAAAAAACAACAGCAGAGTACTCTCTATTTTAAAAAGACTTTCATTCGAAATAATTGAGAAATAACCGAGCACCAATATTAGTGTGCTAACAATTAGGAAAAGGAATGAAACCTTTTTCATATTAATAATAAAAAGCAAGAGGCTAAGACTAAAAGCCAAAGTAATTGGAATCAGTGTGAATTCTTTAAAACCAATTTCATTACTCGAAAGTTTAAGCGATTGAATGCAAAGCCAAACAACGGTTGCAATAAATAAAATAACAATTGAGAATTTTAGTGCTTTCATTTCAATCAAATGTAAAATAAAAAAAACGAACCTCGACATACAAGGTTCGTTTTGATGATTATTGTAATGAGTTTTTTCAGTTATTCAACATATGTTTCCTCCAATTCATTTATTGGCATACGGAAAACGATTTGTCCATCAAAAACATCCATCACGACAGTTTTTGCTAAGTTAATTTTATCCGAAAGTATTGCTTTGGATAGCTCGTTCATTACATTCTTTTGTATGACACGTTTAACAGGTCGCGCTCCAAAAAATGGATCATAACCGGTTTGTGCAATCCATTCGTAGGCATCAGGATTAATTACCAAACGAATATTTTGAGCAAACAATTTTTTCTTAAGTTGATTCAATTGAATTCCAACAATCTCCTTAACATCTTCTTTCGTTAATGGTAGGAAAAGAACGGTTTCATCAATACGATTCAAGAATTCAGGGCGAATGGTGTGCTTTAATAGTTCAAAAACACCACTCTTGGCCTGTTCCTTTGCTCTTTCAAATTCAGAAGGCTTAATCGAGTCAAACTTTTCGTGAATGATTTCAGAACCAAGATTTGAAGTCATGATGATAATTGTATTCTTGAAATTTACCGTTCTTCCTTTGTTGTCAGTCAATCGACCGTCATCTAAAACTTGCAATAAGACATTAAAGACATCTGGATGTGCTTTTTCAATCTCATCCAATAACACTATAGAATATGGTTTTCTTCGAACCGCCTCTGTTAATTGTCCGCCTTCATCATAACCGACGTATCCTGGAGGTGCTCCGACTAATCGACTAACAGAGTGTTTTTCTTGAAATTCACTCATATCAATGCGGGTCATAGCATTCTCATCGTTAAACAAATAATCAGCTAAAGCCTTTGCTAGTTCTGTCTTACCAACGCCGGTAGTACCAAGGAAAATGAAAGAGCCAATCGGTTTTTTGTCGTCCTGTAGTCCTGCTCTAGATCTCCTAACTGCATCAGAAAGAGCGCTAATTGCTTCTTGCTGTCCAACAACACGTTTAGAAAGTTCGTCTTCTAATTTCAATAATTTAACTTTTTCACTCTCAATCATTTTATTTACTGGAATTCCAGTCCATTTCGATACTACTTCAGCAATTTCTTCAGCATCCACCTCTTCCTTAATCATCTTAGAATGAGATTGCATTTCAGCAAGCTTCGCTTTTGTGGATTCAAGTATTTCTTCAGACTCCTTGATTTTTCCGTAACGAATCTCAGCTACTTTTCCGTAATCTCCGGCTCTTTCTGCCTGATCAGCTTCAAGTTTATATGATTCAATTGCTTCTTTCAATTGTTGAATTTTATCGACAATGTCCTTTTCTGATTGCCATTTCGCCTTAAAAGCATCGCGTTGTTCAGATAAGTCGGCCAATTCCTTCTCTAGTTGATTAAGTTTGACTGTATCGTTTTCACGTTTAATAGCCGCTTTTTCAATTTCGAGTTGCATAACTTTTCGTTCTATTTCATCGAGCTCCTCAGGTTTAGAGTTAATTTCCATCCGTAATTTTGAAGCCGCTTCATCAATTAAGTCAATTGCCTTGTCAGGTAAATGTCGCTCTGTGATATAACGTTGTGAAAGTTCAACGGCTGCAATAATTGCTGCATCTTTGATTATTACTTTGTGATGATTTTCATACTTTTCTTTTACACCACGAAGAATTGAAACAGCATCTTCTGTTGACGGTTCATCAACTAAGACCGTTTGAAATCGTCTAACCAGAGCTTTGTCTTTTTCAAAGTACTTTTGGTATTCATTTAAGGTTGTAGCCCCTACAGCTCGTAATTCTCCTCTTGCGAGTGCAGGTTTCAGAATGTTTGCGGCATCCATTGCTCCTTCGCCGCCACCTCCAGCTCCAACAAGTGTGTGAATTTCGTCGATGAATAAAATGATTTCTCCATCAGCTTTTATGACTTCATTTACTACAGCCTTTAATCGCTCTTCAAATTCACCTTTAAACTTTGCTCCAGCAATCAATGATCCCATGTCAAGAGAATAGACAACTTTCGATTTTAAGTTTTCTGGAACGTCTCCTTCGATAATACGATGGGCAATTCCTTCTGCGATTGCAGTTTTACCAACACCTGGTTCACCGATTAAAATAGGATTGTTTTTTGTTCTTCGCGTCAGAATTTGTAAAACACGTCTAATTTCATCATCACGACCAATTACCGGATCTAATTTTCCGCTTTTAGCCAATTGATTCAAATTCTTTGCGAATTTTTCAAGAGATTTATATGTGCCTTCTTGGCTATTTGAAGTTACAGATTCTCCATTTCTCAATTTTGAAATACTGCTTTTTAATTTAGGTTTTGTAACACCGCTATCTTTCAATAAGCTTCCGACTGAGTCACTTGAGTTTATCAATGCATACAAAAGAATTTCAATTGATACATATTCATCGCCAAATTGTTTTAATTCATTAAATGCACTATTTAAAACAGTGTTCATGTTGTTTGACATGTAAATTTGCCCTCCGGAAACTTTAGGATAGCTCTCAATGATTTTATCCAAAGCCATTTCTAAAACTTGAACATTTACATTTAAGTCATTTAATAAATATGGGGTAACATCTTTGTCGTTATTTAGGATCGCCTTTAAAATGTGTCCTGTTTCAATCGATTGATGCCCTAAGTTCATTGCAACTTGCTGACCTAAAGAAATAATCTCCTGCGTTTTGATTGTTAATTTATTTATATCCATTTTTTTGAGTTTTTGTCATTTTTTGAAATTGATTAGTCAAAAAGAATACCAGTTGAATAGAGGAGGAGTATTTCGGAAAATTTGTCATGCATCAAGTGTTTTTAGTGACATATTGACCTGTTTATTAATTAGTTGTAAGGTTGTTAACAATAAAATTGTCAGTTATTAACAATTTTTGTAACCAAAAAGGATGTGCTCCGTATTATTGAGCACAACAATAAACTAAAAAGCATGAAAATTCAAACTACAACATTCGCAATGTTATTTGCGGGTTTTACTTTTGCTGGGAGCGGAAGTAATAAAATTTCAAAACAAGAATACGTAGAACAATGGAAAGGTGTTGCCATCGAGCAGATGATGCTTCATGATATTCCTGCTAGTATTACATTGGCACAAGGGATTTTAGAAAGTGCAAGTGGAAATTCAGATTTGGCAATAAAAGGTAATAATCACTTTGGTATTAAATGCCACAATTGGCAAGGAAAGAAGATGTACAAGGATGATGATACAAAGAACGAATGTTTCAGAGTGTATAAAACAGCCGAAGAGTCATATATTGATCACAGTGAGTTTTTGAAAAACGGAAACCGATATGCCTTTTTATTTGATTACAAATCAACAGATTACAAATCATGGGCAAAAGGATTAAGGCAAGCGGGTTATGCGACAAATCCAAAATATCCTGATTTATTAATTGGAATTATTGAGGATTTGAAATTGGATCAATACGATAACTTTTCTAAGGTGGAGACCAGAAAGTTACCAAGTATAGTTGCTGAAAAGAATGTAAAGCCAGAGGTTAAATCAACAATAAAAACCAATACGCATCAAGTCTATATCCATGAAAACGGAGTTAAATACATTGTTGCTAAAAAAGGTGATACTTTTTTCACGATAGCTACAGAATTTGGATTAAAACTGTCGCAATTGTATCGCTATAATGATTTCGATAAGCACAAAGATGTGTTGATTCCTGGCGATGTAGTTTATATTAAAGCGAAAAAAAGAGGAAGCATATTTAAAAAGGAAGAAATTGTGGTTGAAAAAGAAATTTCATTGAATGAACTTTCTCAATCATATGCATTAAATATAAAGTCATTAATGCGATTAAATAATATTACCGATGATGAAACAATCATCGCTAGCGGTAGAAAGGTAACCCTCCGATAAAATGGTGAAACCATTGTGAGGTTTTTTTAGTTTGTTGTTGTAAAAGGTGCTGGTAGTTCGGCACCTTTTTTTATTTTTAGAATCCTACCTCTTTTTTTAGGAATCCAATAATAATTCATTTAAAACATAGGTTAAATCGATTTAGTTAATTACATTTAATTCTCGAACGCAAAGTTTGGGAGTATGAATTTTTGCAATGTTTATTTAATCACACCGTCATACAAAGTACTGTCTCTTATACACATCTCCGAGCCCACGAGACAGGCAGAAATC
>CAJXRM010000055.1 GCA_913059205.1 uncultured Flavobacteriales bacterium | reverse complement strand
AGATTTCTGCCTGTCTCGTGGGCTCGGAGATGTGTATAAGAGACAGGTATATAATTACATTAAGCAAACTATAAATTGAATCATGCAATCCGTGCAACGGATCAATGCGCTGAGCGCATTGATGTCTAAATCCTGTTGCAACACGTCTTAAATTGGACGATTAGAAACATCTTTCCAAAAGTGAAACATTAATTGATGGCGCTTTGTCACTTTTATTAAACGGCTCAATCCCGAGCGTTTTAAGCGACTTTCTATGAGTTAAATAGTCAATTATACTTTAAATTAATCCCAATTAGCTACAACTAACCCCAATCACTAACCAAGCTTTTTCAGTAAATAACTTCCAACCTCATTTGCATTTATTCTAAATTCAGACCATTTATCTTTTACAGAAAATGGATTTGCCCCAAATCGTAAATGGTTCTGTCTGCCTGCTATTTCACTGACTTTTATTTTCTCAAACAATTCATTAGACGGCACAATCCAAGCGCACTGAATGTCACGAGCAGTTTGATTGTAAAGTAGGAAGATGTAGTAGAGTAGCGGATGATTTTTGCAAGTATTCACTCCAATGTTATGAGCATATCTGCCATTTTTTTCTAGTCCAAATCTGCTTTTTACTTGAATAAACAGTGGATTTACATCGCCTTTTCGATTAATTATTAAGTCTAAACCATCATCATCCGCATTTGGTGTATAGCATGTTAAAGCTCCATTACTTCCAAATGTGATTAGCTCTACAACTAGATTCTCAATGATTGTTCCTTTCTGCTTGTTTGTGATTGACATCCACAAATGGTACGGAAAAAAACTTGAACTCCATCAATCGATTGTTAATTTATTATATTTACTTTATCAAAACGACAAAGCCATACGAGGTAATTTATATCACAGCTTTCATGAATGAAACTGAGGATGGTAGCTACATTGTTACATATATGGCAATGGACGACTTCTCGTCGTATTTATATCCGCCAATGGTGATTCCTTCTGCTGAAACTGATAACGAGTTAATCGAAACACTCAATAACTTTTACAATAGTATCATGGAGAATTACAATCCATCTATTCATGCTCCAAAGACCACATTTACAACTCATTTGCCAGAGCCAGTGAACCAACTCTTAAAAGCAATGATAATGCCTAAAGACAATATTGTAAGTGACCCTAAAAAAGTGAAGAATAAATTCCAGCCTATTTTTAAGATGATGAAGTAAGAAACAAAAGTTGTTCTAATCTTCATTTCTTAAAAACTTTACATACTCAATATGTTCAAATGTTGGAATGGTTTTATTCTAGATTGTCTGCAAGGTACTAACACATTAATTTTAATTTACTTTTTTTTCCAAAGCTCAAAACACATATCAATGAATAGATTAACAGGTACTCCAAGCTTAGCCATTCCAGCTTGATGTGAATCTTCAAGTTTATATTTGCCTTGTGCCGCTCCATTTAAAGCATAATCATAACCATCTATCGTAACCACACACCAAAAGCCATATCGACACTCAATTATAATTTCATCATGGTAGAAAGCCCATTCTCCTTCTAATTCTGAGCGATTGATTTTTTTACTAACATAATTAGAACTGAACTTTCTTTTTAGATTATCAATAAAGGTTCTTTTCTTCGGTGCTTTCTTTTGTGCTTTA
Organism: uncultured Flavobacteriales bacterium; assembly: GCA_913059205.1. Taxonomy (GTDB): domain Bacteria; phylum Bacteroidota; class Bacteroidia; order Flavobacteriales_D; family Crocinitomicaceae; genus UBA4466. Next base: position 21,198 of record CAJXRM010000055.1, on the reverse strand, counting down.
AATCTTGTAATTGCTTCTCGATAGTTTGTAGTACCTAAATCATCATCTTTCAAAGTAATGTAGAACATCAAAACTGATGAGTGCTGTTGTGCTTTTTTACCCAGTTGACCAATTGTAAATTGTCTTGCAATAGCACGAACAAACTTTTCCAGTAACACAATCACTTGTCGATTGATGAAATCAATGGCATAGGCTGAGGTGTTTATATCCATTAATTGATTTACTATACCTTCCTTTTCTAATGCCAAGTCTGTTTCAAATATTCTCCATTCTGATTCTACATCACGACTCGGCTTTTCGGCGCCAGTAACAATATCTAAATTGTGATATCTTGAATACTTACCAAACTCAGAAAGTAACTCCAAAAGCGTCTTTAACCTTTTATTTGAAATAATGTACGTGTAATCATCTTTCAATGCGAGAACAGGTTGTTCAAAATAATTCTGAGTAATTTCCTTAAGTAGTTCCTGTATGTCATGACCACTCCGACCTCCACTATTCTTTAGCTCGTTGAAACTTGGAAGCCTTTCATTCTGTTCAAGAAATCCATAACAAATATGGCATTTCAATAATCGCTCTATTCCACTTGATAAAAGTTGAAATGGTAAGTGATGAAAATTGTTTGCACCACCCAAATTTTGAATTTCACCTAAACCTAGCTCAATTAATCTGACAGAGGTACTAAGTTCCTCCGAAAGCATCAATTCTCTAAAGACTCGGTCTTCCATTTTGATTATTTATTTTCGATAACAATTTTTGTCGTTTTGAAGAACTCCTCAAAAACTTTAGTATAAGGCTTGATAGGAAACTCAACTATTTCTCCGTCCACTTTATTTTTACAAACAAACTTACTTGAAATATTCTCTTTAAATCCACCGATTTCAATGCTCAAAACCTCAAACAAATTAATGTCTATATTATACAATTGAGCATATTCATTTATTGTTGTTATATGTTCAACCGTGTCAACTATCACATAACCTTTAAAATCTTTATACATAGTGCTTTCTAATTATTTTTAATTAATAAATACAAATTTATTTACTACAAATGGACTTTCAAAAATTATTGCTTTTTCTATAATTTCAGTTTATTCAATCTGTTCCAATGTTGCAACACCTATTGTCTTGGAATTCGTGAAGTCCACAAAGAAAAGAACTCTATGTAAAAGAGAAAACCAGTTTTTCTACTCCTCTTTGAGGATAGTTCTCATGTCATTATCAATTAACTCATTTATGTCGAAGTCAAATTCTTGAAGCTTCAAAGCACTGTCTAAGACAAAGTCAATACAATACTGACAATTCTCTTTTGTCCATTTTTTCTTCCCCCAAACTTCTGCTTTTAATTCACCTCCAATTGTTTTGGAAACAAAAGGAGTTAGGAGCTTGAATTTTGCATACCTTTTATAATCTATACCGAAACTCATTATTTTTACGGCATTCTGAATGCCATCTAAAGAGTCTTTAACCTTGTCAACAAATTCTCCGAGTTTACTCTCAAATCGGTCGTTTGATGAGTTTCCGATTCCCATGTGAAATGAACTTAGAAAGTTTAAATTTTTCCCAAAATAAAATGGAGAGTTCCCCAAATAACTTGATTTAGAATTTTCGTATGAAGAAATTAATTCATAGAAAGCCAAGGCAACTTCTTCAATGCAAGTTTCTATATTGGTTTCATCAAGAGCTTTCTGAGCATTAGTCAATCGTTCACGAGTTTTCTCATATTGAATTAATGATAAAAGCGAAATTTCACTAAAATCTACCCCAAAATGAATCAATGTGTTTTGCTCAAAAAAGTCTATTGTATTAACCCTGCTGATTTCAATATCCCCTTTTGAAGGCAATAATCCTTTATGTTTAATATTCACTCTCCTTGCATTTAGATTACGCATGGACTCCTTTAAAGTGAGTGTAGGAATATTTACCCAATAATCAATAAAACTAAACTTTTCCGACTTTATATTGAGATGCTCCGCTAATAATTTCAAATACATTTCGATGCTATCATGCATAGATAATATTGAAAGTGAAGCTATTGTTTCAGATTGCTTTGACTGTTCAATCCCCAAATTATACAGATACTTTATTAAAGCCAATCGTTTAATAATTATGTCGTTGTTTAGCATATGAGGTTATTTATTGTTTTCAATTATTTGATTATAAAAAAATCATAAGCCTATCTCCGTCAATTTTTGTTTGAAGGATATTCTGAAACTTGGATATCCAAATCATCAGCCAGATTAACCAGCGATTTTAATAAATCGGATTTAACATTTCTCTCTAGAAATTCAATTAGCGTATTGTCTATTCTTTTAATATGAGATAAAATAATCAATTCAGAATCTGTAATCTCATTAAGCAAAATGTCTAATCCACCATAATTGGAAATCCAATCCGAATTTTTTGAAACACGAAGACTAAAATTCCAGAATAGTCTTGGTAACTCACGGTGAGCCATTTGGAATCCATAGATAATTCCGTCATCTATTGATTTAATTCCTCCGATATTCTTCAATATCGGATGATAGTATATGCCCAAATCAATTTTACCATCTGATGAAAATAATATCGCAACTGATTCACAATGAATGTGAGTTTCAGTTTCCCAAGATGCAGAAATAATGCAAGGTGTTCCAAAAGGCAAAATTAATTGTCCCTGGTATATTTTTAATTCATCTGTTTTCATAAAATCTAATATTTTAAATCCCATCTAAAAAGACCGCCAACAATCTGACAGCCTTTAAGTTTTTTTTCTCATCTGGTTTTTAATTTCCATTGGCTCCATCTTACTTCAATCTATTCCAATGTTGGAACGCTTTTGAAGTGGGATGCGTGGAGTTTGCCCTATCAAAATTTCACTCTACTTTCGGTATTTCTGCTCCAAACATCTTTAGAAAAAAGCTCTCTCATTCGTTTATTAAAAACATTATGTGAAAGCACTTCAATTTTAGAAAACCTTACTTCATTATGCTCAGAAAGTTCAATATTTTCAATTCCAAATTTTACTTCACCTGAATTAATAGAAAGTGCCATACAGTAAACAGGCTCCTTATTTGGTACATATCTAAACTTTAAATTCCCCTTACTATCTGGTTTTCTTGCTATCAAAGAATTATAGTTTTCAAATACTATAAAGTAAGTGTAATCCTCATTAATATGGGCTTTAACATCAACACTTTGAACGATTAAATCATCAAATTCTAAAAACATATCACAATTTAACCATCCAACATGTAAAGTTTCAAAAATATATTGCTCTTCAAATGATTCAATTTCACTTTCATAAAAAATTGTATCACCATCTGGAGGAATTCCATAGTATCCATCCCTAATACGTTTAACTTTTTTTTCAGGGGGCTTTTTTGCTTCAGGTAATAATTCCCAATTCGGAGTTTCCTCTAAATTCTTCCTTTCTGATTTAAACAGTTTCATTTTGGAGTTTCTGTTTTTAGAGAACTCTATAACATATTTATTCTTCGGATGAAGAACTGCCCCTGTTGAATCATATGGTTGAAAAAAAATCATCCCCCCTGTTTCAAGTATTAAATCATTGCCTGTAGTTGTAGACAAATTTAATTTCAACATCTCATTAATATCATAGACTTCAACTAATTTAACTTTAACTATCCCTTCATATTCACCAAAGCAATATTTTGGAATAGAAATTTTAGTCCCTTCCAATCCCCTAATATCAATCCCTTTTGCCGAGTGAAACGAATAATTTTGTTGACTTTCAGAAAAGAACTCTACATTATAACCAACTTGTTCTGTAATATCATTATCATGGCTCGAATTTTTCTTTGTTAAATCTTTTATATCATCAGAATGACATCCAAATAAAATTACAGGCAAAATCATATATACCAATTTCTTCATATTGTCCGTTTTATAAATTTTATAACTCTTCAATTACTGGTTGCTGATTATTAGAATCAGAATATTTAACCTCTAAGTTATTAATCATATTATACTCAAGCTCCTCACTCGTCGCTGGATTAAAATTGATTTTTGCATCAGGGTATTTCACTTCTAATTCTTTTCTGTAATTTGATAAGTCTGATTGAGTATTATCAGAAAGAGTATTAGGATTATAGTCAACGTTAATTTCTAATATTTTATTCTCTGGATTGGGACTTAAAACTCCATTGATTCCATTATTCACGGCTTGCTTCAATTTTTCGAAAGCTCTATTAGAATAATTACTGTTTTTTGTTGAATTACGATATTTATCATCATATCCCTTTTCACCACTTTTAATCAAAGTGCCCATTAAAAACAAGTCTGGATTCGCCGTGTTTACTCCTCCTATAGAATAAGGCGTAGTAATATGGCTACTCCTAAACCCTGCATTTTCAGGATATTTATTCATGTTAAAGACTCCTCCAACTCCACTTGTAATAGTTGTACTCCCATGTCCACTTTGTTCTCCTTTATTGCCAGGAGTTGCAGAGTAACCTTCAAAAGAGTTTATTAAATCTCTATCTCCCTGTGAAATAGCATATGCCCCTCCATGCGTAGCATAAACTATAGCATGAGAACCATTAGGAAAATTGATTTTTAGTTTTGGCGTAAACGTTTCCTTACTTATTGAAGTAGCATCCAATTTTTCCAATCCTTCTAATTCAATTGCATTAATAACTGTATTCTCACTAAAAGCGTACGAACTATTCGCTGGATAAATTGGACTCAGCGGGTCAACTGCAAAGAACCTACCTATACGAGCATCATGCATACGATACTTGTAATTTACGCTATTACCCTCTCCCTTAATCTCATCATCCTTCTCTTGACCTTGGAAGCCATATCTGTAATCCGAACTACTAAATGTTCTACCATCCAACTGAACACCGAAGCCCGAATAATCACTTACATTCACAATACCAACTTGGTAGCTATCTACTGTTGTTCCGTTGCTCGATAAAGGCATAATTTCATCATTTATGACTGTCAATACATTGCCTAAATGTTTTGTAATCCGCTGTTAGATAAATCTTGTCAATCCGAAGACTGTGCGGCCCGCCATTGTATTTCTGAGTCTCTCCTTAAGGTAAAATTTTAAGCTTCAAATTGTCCACATGGGTCCTTCTTACGAAGTTGACTGTAAGCCAATCTGTGTTGGTACGAGTCATACATCGAAGATATGGAAATAATTCTAAACATTCAATAGCAATCCATACAAAAACACTAATTTCGCTGTATAAGTCAATGCATCTATGATTGTTTTCGCAAAAAAGTTATTATTTAAACTGTTGAGTCAAAAAACATATTTGAAAACCTTACACCGTGGTTTTTACTTTTTGTATTCCCTTGGCTTTTTAAAAAACGATCAGCGATTCAAATACCATTATATGGTGAAGGATTTAATTGAACCGACAGATACAATCGTTGATATCGGTGCAAATCTGGGTTATTTTTCAAAAACTTTTTCGCGACTTGTACCACAAGGAAAACTAGTTTCCATTGAACCAGTAAAACCATTTTTTGAGACATTAAATTACTTCATTGGTTCTAAATCAAACGTGAAAATTTACAATTGTGCCTTGGGAAATGAAGAAGGAACAATTACAATGGTAATGCCTGAGTCGAATGGAATGATTCGCACTGGTTTACCTCACATCGCTTCATCTGAAGAAGAAAAACAAGCGCACAAAACGCACGATGTTGAATTAATAAAAGGAAGTAAACTGCTCGGATCATTGGATAAAATCGACTACATCAAATGTGATATTGAAGGTTACGAAGTAGTTGTTTTTAATGAAATTAAATCCGTAATCGAAAAACAAAAACCCACAGTTCAAATTGAAATTGGTCCGGAAAACGAGAAAGAAATGATTTCCTATTTCAAGGAGTTAGGTTACATCCAATACGGTATTGCTAACTTTAAAATTGTGAAAGAAAATTCGGACTCACAATTAGAACAAGGCGATTTCTTATTCGTTCATCAAACTAAAACTGAAACGTTTGAATCTAAAATGAAATCAAAAGGAAAGTTTTAATCCTTTTTTGCAGTCATTGAAACACTTTCCATTCCTTTAATATGCACATCTCTTTGCGGGAACGGAATTTCAATATTGTGTTCTCTTAACTTAATATAAACTTCTCTTCTAATATCCGACTTGATTGTATTAATTGTAAACATTTCACTTGACCAAAAAATCAACTCAAAATCCAATGACGATTCCCCAAAATCTGTAAATCGCACAAAGCTCTGAGGTTTTTTCATCACGTGTTTGTTGTTATTCAATACATCTTGAAGCACAGCAATCGCAGCTTCTACATCAATTCCATAAGCCAATCCTACATTAATTTCAAAACGTATATGATCGACGTCGTGTGACCAGTTCACCACTTTATCACTGACAAAACGTGAATTCGGAATGATAATTTTAACATCTTCTCGCGTTATCAATTCGGAGGAACGCAAATTAATCTCAACAACCCGCCCAATTACACCATCAGCCTCAATAATATCTCCAACCTTCATGGTTCCTTCAAACAACAAGAACAATCCTGAAACCAAATCTTTGAAGATAGTTTGAAGTCCAAGTCCCAAACCAATTAACAAGGCAGAAGAACCAATTAACAGCGCGGTAACTTGAAAACCGAGCGCTTGAAGGACGAATATTACGCTAATTATCCAAACGAAGTATTTTGTAATCAAATAGATCGACATTCTCCTTTTGTCGTCAATTTTATCCTTAAAAATTCTCGGACGAAGAATGACGCGTTTCAAAAACATCAAGGCTAAAATTGTACCAACTAGAATTGCACTAGCGACCAATAAATTACCAACTAAAAGCTCGAACTTTCCAACTTTTACAATCTCGTATTCTAAAAATTCCTTCCAATTCATAATCCAAATATCACGATTATTGGGCAAACGCCAATGGTGAAAGTTAAAAATTTAGTATATTCGCTACCTTAACAAAAACAAGCATGGCAACAACAGCAGATATTAAAAATGGATTGTGTATCAATCACAACGGAAAACTTTGTCAAATCATTGAATTTCAACATGTAAAACCAGGAAAAGGACCTGCGTTTGTAAGAACAAAGATGCGTCAAATTGAGGCAGGTAAAGTACTCGATTTTACATTCTCAGCAGGACATAAAATTGAAGTTGTTCGTATTGAAAATAGAGAATATCAATACTTGTATCAAGAAGGAGACACGTATGTATTCATGAACAATGAAACTTTTGAACAAGTGAATATACCTGCAGCCATGGTTGAAAAACCATTGTTTTTGCAGGAAGGAATGATTTGTAACATCTTGTTTCATGCTGAAGAAGAAATGCCGTTAGTTCTTGAACTTCCAATGCATATAATCTCTGAAATCACTTACACAGAACCAGGTGTAAAAGGAGATACGGCAACAAACTCGATGAAACCTGCTACAATTGCTACAGGAGCTGAAATTCGTGTTCCATTGTTTATAGACAACGGAGAAGTGATTAAAATTGACACTCGAACTGGAGTTTACGTAGAACGCGTTAAATAATCCAATCAAAATAATTACATGAAAAGGAGGCAAATGCTTCCTTTTTTTTGTGCAATATTCTATCTTTAAACTATGAGTGAAGAATTTCAAAATCCAATTGATCCTGATAAAATTACAGAGACACCAAGTTCTCTTGAATATCCACATCATGCTGGAAGTGCTCTTGTAAAACCCGAGGATAAAGGAAAAATAAAAGGACGTGCGTTGTCCGCAATGGAATTCCAAACGGACATGCAATTGGATCAAATCTATCAGCAAATGCAATTGTTAGCTGAACAGGCGAAAAAATTAAACATGCGGAAGGACATTTCTGAAATGATTTATCAAGCGGAAATGAGATTTGAGCCGTTGATTAATCACATTTATCATTTATATAAAAAAGAAGATAGCTCTTACCTACTTTCATTAATCGGTCCAGACCAATGGGGAAGATCCAAAAAAACGTTCGATTATTTAGCGACTGTTCGCTTGTTGGCTGATCACACATGGGACGTTTTAGAAGGTGGGCTGGATAACGCATAAAACGACTTAAATGAATCCAAAAGTTGACAATTTCCTAGCGACAGCGAAAAAATGGCGAGATGAAATGACTTTATTAAGACAGATTGTGCTCGATTGCCACTTAAATGAGGAATTAAAATGGGGCGTTCCGTGTTACGATTTAAACTCAGCCAATGTTGTTCTAATTCACGGATTTAAAGAATATTGCGCGATTTTATTTCACAAAGGAGTATTGCTAAATGATTCTGAAGGTATTTTAATACAACAAACCGAAAATGTTCAATCAGCGCGGCAACTTCGTTTTTCAAGTCTTCAGCAGATAAAAGAGCAAGAACCTATTATTAAAGCCTACATTTTTGAAGCCATTGAAGTTGAAAAAGCGGGATTAAAGGTCGCATTAAAGAAAACAAACGAATATGTTATTCCTGATGAATTGCAAGACAAACTGGACAATGATATAACGTTTAAAAATGCATTTGAAGGATTAACTCCAGGGCGACAACGTGGGTACATCTATCATTTTGCCTCTGCAAAACAAGCAAAAACACGTATCTCCAGAATTGAAGAAAATACTACTCGAATTTTAAACGGAATTGGTTTCAACGATTGCGTTTGTGGAAAATCGAAACGAATGCCAAGTTGCGATGGTTCGCATAAAAATGTCTGAAAGAAATAAACGATTGAAATTATCGTTATACTCATTCAAATAATCTACTGCAGATGTTTCATACTATTATTAGGTTAACGTTAATTTTCACATGTATTTGCACCAATGTCAATGCACAACACCGTATTGGTCTAGACATTGGAACACGGAAATTAGACAACTTAATCTTTACTTTTCATTTTCAATCAGTTATAAAAGACAAGTGGCTGTATTCTGTAGGCGTTTTTTCTGGTTCCAATGGAAGAGAATTGATTCAGAATAATCCAGATAGATTATACAGTGGAGAACCAATTAAATCACCTTTCAAATCGGTAAATGAAATTAGAACAGATGAACTCTCTGACTACCACATTCTCGATTATAGTTCAAAGGTGCGCTCTTTCGGAGTTCAATTTGGCCTCGGATATTTTTTTGAATTTGGAACTTCGCACGGCCTCCGAGTAAATCTAAACAACAAAATAGGCTATGCCGAATCTAGTACAAAAGGTTATTATAGATCTATAGAAATACCGAAAGAAGTATTTGCTTACTTTACGCATTACCATTTTATCAGTGCGTTAAGCTTGGAAGTATATCATACCATTCGCTTGACAGGTAGATTGACATTCAATTACGGATTCAAAATCCCCTACTTTTATTCAATTGATAAGCGAAAATTCAACCCCACTAATTACAAAGATCTGACCTATGGCTTTGAGCCAGAACTAAGCATTGGTTTGACGAGAGTGATTGGGAAATGTGATTGATAAATTCCAATCATCCTCAACAATTTACCGTTTGTAAATCTTTACGTAAAAGATGAAATCCTTTCAGTACATTTAATCAATCAAAAACTGTAGTACTTTGAGCAACACTATTCTAGAAATTAAAGGATTATCCAAGAAGTACCGAAAGGTAAAAGCATTGGATCAACTCAACTTAACTGTTGAAAAGGGAATGATTTTCGGAATTCTCGGCCCGAACGGAAGTGGAAAAACGACAACATTGGGAATTTTACTTGGTGTAATTAATGCTTCTGGCGGAAATTTTTCGTGGTTTGGTAACGGAGAAAAAGACGATAACCGTGAACGAATTGGCGCACTTTTAGAAACACCTAATTTTTATCCATATCTGAGCGCCGAGAAGAATCTACGTATTGTAGCACGAATCAAAAAACTATCGAATGTAGAAGAGCGAATTGAAAAGGTGTTGAAATCAGTGAATCTTTTTGAACGAAAGACATCTAAATTTAAAACATTCTCGCTTGGAATGAAACAACGTCTTGCAATTGCTTCTGCACTTCTAAATGACCCAGAAGTTTTGGTTTTAGATGAACCGACAAATGGACTGGATCCACAAGGAATTGCGGAAATTCGTGGATTGATTTTGGAAATCGCCAAAGAAGGAAAGACAATTATTATTGCTTCTCACCAATTGGATGAGATTGAGAAAGTATGTACCGATGTCGTTATTTTGAAATTCGGTGTTGCCATTCGCCAAAGTGGAATTGAAGATATCATTGGAGGAGCGAGACAAATTATTGTTGGCTCACGAAACTTATCAGAAATAGAAGCTGCACTGCCTTCAATCGAAGGTGTTTCATTGAATATATCCAAAGACAAACGTATTGTACTAGATGTAAGTGGAGATATCAGTACAGAGCAAATAAATCAATTATTCTTCGACAAAGGCATCGTTTTATCTGAATTAAGAGAAATCAAAAAGAGTCTTGAAGATCAATTCCTTGAAATCACGAAATAATGATACACTTACTAAAAATAGAATTTTCGAAAGTCCGTAATTACGGAACATTCTGGACGATATTACTTATTTACATCGGATTGGTTCCGCTGGCTTTTTTTGGACTAAGTTCATTTAGCATTCCGTTCTTTCCGGAAAAGTCTGAATTGTTCGGTTTTCCAACTGTTTGGAATTACATCACCTGGACAGCAAGTTGGTTGAATCTGCTTCTCGGTGTTTTAATTGTAACAATTACGTGTAATGAAATTACGTATCGAACACAACGACAAAATATAATTGACGGACTGAGTCGAAAACAAATGATTCTTTCCAAATTTTATTTCTTCACAGCTTTGGCTGGTTTTGTGACCTTATACACCTTTTTAATTGGAATTATTTTCGGCTTGATTTATTCTGAATCAAACGATTTCTATTCCGGTTTACATTACGTGGGAGTGTATTTCGTTCAAACATTGGGTTACTTTTCATTTGCATTTTTGTTTGCCGTTTTGGTGAAACGCTCTGCCCTCGCAATCATTTTTTACATTTTGATTTTCATGTTCAAGTTTATTTTTGTCCTGACTTTGGGAGAAGAAATTTCACAATACATGCCGATCAATGTAATAGCGGATTTAACGCCATTTCCATTTTTCACTGCAATTTTTGAAATCGCTGCTGAACAAGACCCTAATTTTGTCGCGCCAGTAATTATTTCGCAGACTGTGCGCTCTTTAGTTGCATTAGGGTGGATAACTAGTTTTATTACACTTGGTTATTTCGTGGTGAAGAGAAGAGATTTGTAGAAAATAGTTTATTTTTAGTAAAAACTATTTATGCCAAATTTGATTGTTGCAAGTACATTTAAAATATTTACTATTCGTGTAACATTTAGTTTTCTGGCGTCACTTCTTTTTACTTTCACTTTTCTTAACAACTGTTTTGGTCAAACAAAAAGAGACTCCTTAGAAAGTGTGAATAATGGATTTTCAATAATTACAGCAGGTCAAGTTTATAGTCATTGCAATGGCGGTATATACTATAAAGGACATGATACAGCTGGGAAAAACTCTAATTACCATAAAATATTGCAAAGACCGATGGTTTCACACACAATCGGAATAAGGTATCAAAATCTGTATCAACTACTTGACTTTAATCATCAATCAAGAGATGGGGAATATGGTCAGAGTTCTGCATATGGTTCTGAAAACATCAAAATGACATATTTAGGCTATCAAGTTTGGTATGATTTTTTGCCAAAAATTAAATTTACATTCAAGCCTTTGATAGCTCTAAACATTTCATTTATAGACAAAAAGTATCATTATAACCCAAGTTCTAATGTAGGCGGTAATATAAAAGCAACGAATTTTAAAGATCATTCAACAACCATATTTGTCCAAATTCCAGTTGGATTTAATTTTTTATACAGAAGCTTTTTCATTTCATGTGCATACAATTTTCCAATTTTCGCATGGATTTCGGGCAGTTTAGATTATTCATCCTTTGAACAATCTGGTCCTTCTACTGTTAAGACCGAAAATTCAATAAAATATTCTGGGAATTCTTTCAGTAGAGATTATTCTCTAATCAATAATATTATTACCCTAAAAATCGGTTGTTCATTGAATTTCAAGAATAAATAATCTACCGCACAAACACCCAATCGTCTTCTGTCGACTGGTTTGCATCAAAGCTGTAACCATCCGTATCGAACAATTTGATTTGTTCTGGATCAGAAATGTTGTTTTGTACGATGTATCGGGCCATTGATCCACGGGCGCGTTTGGCAAAAACCATAATTACTTTGTAATCGCCGTTTTTAAACTCTTTGAATGTAGGAGTAATTACACGACCTTTCAATGTTTTTTTATCCACTGCCTTAAAGTATTCTGTCGAAGCCAAGTTGATGGTAATTCCACTTTCATTTTCAGAATTCAACTGTGCAGCGATTTTAGTTCCCCAAAACTGGTATAAATTCTTTTTTGCGGGAGTTACAGCCCATTTAGTCCCCATTTCAAGTCTATATGGATAAATAACGTCTAACGGCTTTAAAACACCATAAACACCTGAAAGGATTCGAACTTTATCTTGCGCAATTTCCAATTCTTCTACAGTCATAGAAGGAGCATCCAATCCACGATAAACTTCGCCGTTAAAAGCTGCGGCCACTGGTGCATTGTTTTCATTTTTCGAAGAATCTGTTGACCATTCCTGGTAACGTTCATAGTTCAACTCACCCAACTCCTTAGAAAGATGCATCATTGTTGCAATTTTCTTAGGGGAAACCTTTTTTAATTTTTGAATTAATGATTCCGCTTCACTCATGAAAACTGGAGATGAAAACTCGGTCGTTTTTAATGTTTTTGAAATGTCAATTGCCTTTGCAGGAGAGAGAAGTACTTTCATTTTTAATGCTTTTTACAAATATACGAACGTCGTTTGATTTCGGATGAATGTGATTAGAAATAGAATGAACCAAAGAGAACAATCAATAGTATCGCGGCGACATTCAATAAAAATCCATACTTGGCCATGTCACTAATTTTCACTTCTCCAGAAGAGAATACAATGGCATTTGGAGGAGTCCCAACGGGCAACATAAATGCACAACTTGCTGCAAGTGTGACAGGAACACACAATTGAACTATTGAGTAATCAGATTGCAAAGCAAACTCACCGATTATTGGTATAAAAACCGCTACCAATGCCGTGTTTGACATTAACTCAGTACCAAAGGTTGCTATTGATACAACAACCAATAAAATCAAAACTATTCCTGCAGTTTTAAAACTCATAAACATCGTGGACACTTCTGTAATTACCCCGTTCGATTCAAACATTTTCGCCAAGGCTAAACCTCCACCAAAAAGGACTAAAATTCCCCAGGGAAGATTACGTGTGTCCTTCCATTCCAAAAGCATTTTAGATTTATCAGAAGGCGTTACAAATAACAACATTGCTCCTAACAATGCAGGTCCAAAATCTTCAAAATCAATATTCAAATAATAAACGATAACACTTTTAAACGTCCACATTAAAACCACTAACAAAAAGATAAAAAGCACCTTTAACTGACTAATCGTCCATTTTTTCTTTTCGATATCAATATCAATTTTCTCCTTTCGTTCGGCTCCAAGTAAAAAATAGAAAAAGCCGAACAATATAAATTGTAAAGCAAAGCTTAATGGAATTCCAATTTTCATCCATTGGGCAAACGTAATATGTATGTCATAATTCTGTGCTAAAATCGATTGCATTGATCCATTTGGAGGAGAACCAACTATTGTTGCCATTCCACCTACACTGGCAGAATAAGCAATCGATAACAGGAGAAACAAAGTGAACTTTGATTTCCCTTTCTTTTTAGGCATCGAACTCGTAATTGCCAAAGCCATTGGAAGCATCATCAATGCGGTTGCTGTGTTCGAAATCCACATACTGAGTAATGATGTACTCAAAATAAAACCGAGTAATAAACGCGACTTAGAATTACCTACAATTAGTATTATTCGTTTGGCTATTTGTTTGTGAACATCATGCTTTTCCAATGCTAACGCAAGAATGAATCCACCCAAGAATAAATAAATAGTAGTATTCCCATAACTGCTAGCTAATCCGGCTTTATCTATTACCCCAAGTGGAATACCAAAAATGAAAGGCAATAATGCTGTTACGTATATCGGAAGTGCTTCAAACAACCAGAAAAAAACCATTAAACCACCTAATGCAATAGAATTCCAAAAAAGAGCATCCTCTTTCGGTGCAAGAATGATCAACGCGAAAAACGCTGCGAATCCAGCAAATAATGTTGTTTGTTTCCAGAATAGTTTTTCCATAGGTCAAAAAAAAAGCGCCTTCAACAGAAGACGCTCTAAATTAAGATTTTCTATTTATAACAAATGTTTAAAGGGCATTTAATTTACCTTTAAATAAAATCAACTTTTCTTTTTCAGCTTTCAATTTTGTTTCTACTTCCTCTAATTTCTTGTCGCTTTTTTCGTTTTCAGAAGTCATTTTTTCAATTTTACTTGTCATTTTATCAATGTTCTTCTTATTCTTTTCTATGGATTTATTCAATTTCCCTTGGTCTTTTGTTAAACCACTTACTTCCTTCGTGTGTAGTTCAATTTTATCATTGTAATAAGCAGGAATATATTGATTTAAAAATGTTGTCATTATTTTCTTCAATGCCGCATACTCTGTAGGGTAATCTGCATTATTGATATAAATATCATATCCAAAAGCAGCAAATAATTTCATTGATGTTTTTCCTTCAACTTCAATAATCTCTGAATAAAAATCCATTGTTTTTAACGACACATCAGTGACTACTACTCCTTTTGCAGTTAACACGTCTTTGTTCGTTAAGAAACCCGTTCCTTTTAGTTTTAGACTGTGGTTTTTAGCTAAGTAATCTTCCCAAGCATCTTTTAATTCGTCCGTACTAGGATCCACAACAATCGATAAACACGGCTTTGAAACTTTATCGTGAATTACTTTTGCATCTTGTGGAACAATACTTTGTCCGAAACTTAAACAGGATAAAAGGAAAGTTATTGCTACTATTATAAACTTGTTCATTGTTAAAGGTTTAATTAATTTGTATTATTTCTATCTCCTTAAAAGATAAGAATAATTGTCCGATCTAAATGTTAACGAATGTTACATTAATTTCGGAGTAGATTGCATAAAAAAAGCGCCTTCAACAGAAGACGCTCTAATACACTTATTTTTTCTAACTACAATGCATTCAATTTCTCAACAAATTCAATTGCCTTTGCTTCGATAGACGCTGTAACAGTTTTAAAGTCTGCTTTATTCTTAGCTGCATGAATCTGAGTAAGAATTCCATCCTGAAAATCGGCAGCTTCATCAATTAATTTATTCGTCGCTTCAGTTTTACCTTCATCATACATTTGAAGTGAAAAACACTCTTCAACAACATCAATAATCATGTCGTTTACATTTCTTTTCAATATTCTTTTACTTGCCATAATGGATTTTTTTGTAAAAGTAGTCAATTTTCGGAATAAATTCGCTATTTTAAAGGGATATGAAACATTGTGTATTTTGAAAAGTTCTATACATTCGTACAATGTTATTTACACTAAAAATTAATAAATGAAAATTGCAGTTCTTTCGAGAGATTCGAAGCTATACTCTACAAGTCGAATAGTTGAAGCAGGTCAACAACGCGGACATGAAATGGTTGTTGTCGACCACTCCAAATGTGACATTATTATTGAACGAAAAAAACCACAGGTTTTTTACAAAGGGGAAGAACTGAATGACTTTGATGCCATTATTCCTAGAATTGGAGCATCGATTACTTTTTACGGTACAGCTGTAGTCCGTCAATTTGAAATGATGAAAGTTTTTTCAACGACTGAATCTCAAGCATTGGTGCGTTCGAGAGACAAATTGAGAACATTACAGATATTGTCAAGAGCTGGATTGGGGCTTCCAAAAACTGGATTTACGAATTACTCAAAAGATGTCGATCAATTAATTCATCAGGTTGGCGGTGCTCCATGCGTAATTAAATTGCTGGAAGGAACACAAGGAGTCGGAGTGGTATTAGCAGAAACACAAAAAGCCGCAGAATCTGTTTTGGAAGCGTTTAATGGGCTTCAGGCAAGAGTTATTGTGCAAGAATTCATAAAAGAAGCTGGAGGAGCTGATATACGTGCATTTGTTGTAGATGGCGTAGTTGTAGGAGCAATGAAACGTCAGGCAAAGGATGGTGAATTTAGATCAAATCTTCACCGAGGTGGATCAGCAACTATAATTCAATTGACTCCTGAAGAAGAAGAGACTGCCATCAAGGCTGCGAAAATTTTAGGACTTGGTGTTGCAGGAGTTGATTTATTGCAATCGAACTCAGGACCGATGATTATGGAAGTAAATTCTTCTCCCGGTTTGGAAGGAATTGAAAGTGCAACAAACAAAGATATTGCAGGAGAAATCATTCAATATATAGAACGAAATGCTCAGTAATCCGCCTATTATTTGTGATACTCCGATCAAAATTGGTCGGACAACTATCAATGTTGAGATTGCAAAATTACATACGCGTACCTTACTTGAAATTCCCGTAATTGTAGAGCGCGCAAAAAAGGATGGACCTGTTTTATTAATCACTGCTGGAATTCATGGCGATGAAGTGAATGGAGTAGAAATCGTTCGCCAATTAATCGCGAAAAAATACAACAAACCTACTTGTGGTACAATCATTTGTATTCCAGTTGTCAACGTTTTTGGTTTTTTAGACCAAAGACGAGAGTTTCCAGACGGAAGAGATTTGAATCGCTGCTTTCCTGGTTCAAAAAAAGGCTCGCTAGCGAATCGATTTGCTCATTTTATAATGCAGGAAATTGTACCTCACATTGACTACTGTATTGACTTCCATACTGGAGGAGCCAGCCGTTTCAACTATTCTCAAGTGCGCTACAATGGAGATGATAAAAAATGCGAAGAGTTGGCCACGGTTTTTGGAGCCAAATTCCAAATTCGATCTTCGTTAAGAAGTAATTCGTTCCGTCAGGCCGCTTCTGATGCCGGTAAAACTGTTTTAATGTTTGAAGGTGGAAAGGCTCTGAATCTTGATAAACTTGTCACAAAATCAGGCATTGAAGGCGCTATACGTGTAATCGATGCATTGGGAATGAGAGATTTTTCTCTTGAGATTGAAAAAATGAAACCGCGAGAAGAACCGATAATCATTACTAAGTCAAGTTGGGTAAGAGCCAAGTATTCTGGTTTGTATCGCTCTTACAAAAGCAACGGAGATAAAGTGATGAAAGGAGACAAACTTGGCTCTATTTCTGATCCGTATGGCGACTTTGAACGAATCGTGAAAGCACCTTTTGATGGATATATAATTTGTACCAACCATTCTCCAATTGTTAATCAGGGTGATGCGTTAATGCACATTAGCAAGGAGTACGTGAATCAATAATTATTGTACCAATCACGTTTGCTAAGCTCCATGTTTTGGCAATCGAATTCTGTGTATTTTATAGTAGCCATTTTCAATCTGTAGGTAGTATAGGAATTCGTTGAATATACGATGAGCTTTTGAATTGCCTATTTCTCGTGTGGATTTTAAAAATTTCGTTTCACCGGTTGAATCATTTAAATGATAAATGAAATAATTTCCCTTATCCCGAGTATACAAATAAAGATTATCGTTTGAAATATCTTGCCAAACATCTTTTATATCACCAGGAACATTAAATGGAACTTGATTCAAATACTTTCCTTGTTGGGTATATAACGATAGAGAATCCGATTCATAATTTACTACAGCGACATTATTACCTACTCGGAAAGATCGGATATTAATTGGATAGGTGAACATCTTATACATGGCCATTTGTTCTGTCCAACGTCGTGTATTCCCTTGTGAATCTTTAACATCTTTCATTATAAAGTCCAAATTGATATCCGGATTTTCTCCAGAATAAATTTGCCGAATAAAGTTCCTCAATTCCAATATATGCGCCTGCATTGAGTCGCTGTATACATCTGAACGCACGGAAAACTCCAACTTCAAAGCTTCTTCTGCAGCAACTCGAGCACTTACAACATCAATTTGGTAATAAAACATCACAGGATCCTTCTCCTTTTCAAATAAAGCCAAACTATACGCTTGATTTCCAAATGAAAGTTTTTTCATCACGTAGTTCTCACCAAATTGAGCAACACATGGCTCCAATAATATGTTAAACAAGTCTTTAGAAATTTCATCGATAATAATAAGTTCGTCATTTGCAAATGCTATTTGATACACCATTTCAGCGCATACAACGTGCATATTGCCAAGACAATCCATAAATAAATTTCTCGGATTTTCTTTTAAAAATTCATGTCGAACGCCTTCTTTCCCTAGGCTATCTACACCAATATAATAGGTATTTTTGAACCTTTTCAATGTTAAAATATTATCACCAAACGGAAAATAATCGATGATGTTTACTGCATCAATCGATAAGGCGTTCTCAGGTCGAGCTTGTTCCGCATTCACTTCTTCAAAGTTCAGGTAAAAATAGTCCATGACAATTTCCACTTCCTTTTGTTCTGACCCTGAAATTTTAATCCAGCGATTGGCATAACCTTTTTTGATAAATCCAATTACATCCTTTGATTTGTTAATGATTGCTTCTCCAAACTCATTGGTTTCATCAATCTTATTTTGATCTTTATCAACGATCAACACCTGTTCCAGAGGAATATTATTTGGATCAACAACCTTGATCGATAATTTTTGAGAGAAGCTGACAGCACTCAATAAAAAAAACATAGTGAATAGTAGAAGTCTTTTCATTGTCGGTTTATTAAAATTAAAAAAGGGCTAATCATTAACTGATCAGCCCTTTAAAATACAAATTATTTTTGTTATTCAGCAGTTGTTTCTGCTTCAGGTTTTGGTAAAAGCACCTTACGAGAAAGTTTGAATTTCTTCGTTTTAGGATCTCTACCAACTACTTTAAATCTAACAACATCTCCTTCTTTACAAACATCTTCCATTTTCGTAACACGTTCATGAGAGAATTCAGAAATGTGAATTAATCCGTCAGTTCCAGGTAAAATTTCAACAAATACTCCGTAAGCTTGAAGTGATTTAATCTTCCCTTCGTACTCAGCGCCTTCTTCCACTACTGGAGGGAAAGCGATTTGCTTAATCATTTTAACTGCGTTCGCCATATCATCTGCGTTATTCGACATGATTTGAACTTTACCTTCACCTGTTGGCAATTCTTCAATTGTAATGTTCGTATTCGTGTCTTTTTGCATTTGTTGGATAATCTTTCCTCCAGGTCCGATGATCGCTCCAATCATATCATTTGGCACTACAAATGCTTCGATACGTGGAGTTTGCGGTTTGAAGTCAGGATTCGGCTTAGCAATTACCTCAATAATTTTATTCAAGATATGTAAACGTCCTTCTTTCGCTTGGTTCAAAGCTTGAATCAATACTTCGTACGGAAGACCATCCACTTTAATATCCATTTGACAAGCAGTAATTCCTGCAGCAGTACCCGTTACTTTAAAGTCCATATCTCCTAAGTGATCTTCATCTCCTAAAATGTCAGACAATACGGCAAATTTACCACCGTCAGCAACTAATCCCATTGCAATACCAGATACTGGTGCTTTAATTTGTACACCACCATCCATCAATGCCAATGTTCCCGCACAAACTGTTGCCATTGAAGAAGAACCATTCGATTCTAAAATTTCTGACACCAAACGAATTGTATAAGCATTGTCTTCTGGTAAAACTGGCTTCAATGCTCTTAAAGCAAGGTTACCGTGTCCAATCTCTCTTCTTGAAGTACCACGAATTGGTCTAGCTTCTCCTGTTGAGAATGGAGGGAAGTTATAGTGTAGCATGAAAGGTTCAGTTCCTTTAAAAGTAACATCATCAATCATTTGCTCATCCATTTTACCGCCTAAAGTTAGAGTAGTTAATGATTGAGTTTCTCCACGTGTAAAAACAGCTGAACCGTGAACACGAGGTAAATAATCAACTTCTGCCCAAATTGGACGGATTTCGTTGAATTTACGTCCATCCAAACGGATTTGCTCGTTTAACATTACGTCACGAACCGCTTTTTTCATCGTTTCTTTGAAGTATACAGAAAGGTATTTACCAACTTCAGCTAATTCCTCTTCAGTATGCGAAGCAACTAATTCTTCTTTCACGGCTCCAAATAACTCAGAACGCTTTTCCTTAGAAGCATTACCTTGACGGGCAACCGCACAACATTTATCATATGCAAAAGCCATAACTTTAGCACGTACATCTTCGTTGTGATCTTCATGAGAATATTCTCTTTTTGGAGAAGATGCTGGAATTTGAGCCGCCAAGTCCAATTGGAATTGACATTGTTCTTTAATTGAATCGTGTGCAATTTTAATGATATTTACTAAATCGTCTTCAGCAATTTCTTTCATCTCACCTTCAACCATTACGATGTTATCTATCGTTCCAGCGATAATACAATCGATGTCTGATTGTGCCATTTCCTCTAAAGTTGGGTTAATGATGAAGTTTCCATCAATTCTACCCACACGTACTTCTGACATTGGCCCATTGAAAGGAATGTCTGAAACTGCGATTGCGCATGAAGCTGCAAATCCAACTAACGCATCTGGCGAGTTAACACCATCATACGAAATCAATTGCATCATCAATTGTACTTCTGCATGGTAATCGTCTGGAAAAAGAGGACGCAATGCTCTATCCACGATACGCATAACTAAAATTTCTCTCTCAGATGGGCGAGATTCTCTTCTAAAGAAAGAACCTGGTATTCTACCATCTGCAGCAAACTTCTCTTTGTAATCTACAGTTAAAGGAAGGAAATCAACTCCTTCTTTTGCTTCTTTAGCAGCTACTACAGTTGCTAAAATCATTGTGTCGCCCATTCGTAACACTACCGAACCGTCAGCTTGTTTCGCTAACTTTCCTGTCTCAATAGAGATTTCTTTACCTCCAGTAATGATGGACTTTTTTGTTCCTATATTCATATTTATTTATTTACATATATATTATCACAAACAAATTTGTTTTGTAACGTACTTTTATTGTTTTTGTTTAACACCTAACTCATCAAAGTCACCGTTTTCCATCATTTCTCTAAGTACTTCTTGCTTTTCTTTTCTACTACAAGTGTCATAACCAAATTCACCATGTAAGTGTTCAGCAGTAACATCCATTGCAGTCATTAACCATATAGTATGGTCAAACAAAAGCCTGTCTCTTATACACATCTGACGCTGCCGACGATCTACTCTGTGTAG
>CAJXRM010000054.1 GCA_913059205.1 uncultured Flavobacteriales bacterium | reverse complement strand
TCTACACAGAGTAGATCGTCGGCAGCGTCAGATGTGTATAAGAGACAGATTCAGTCCAAACACAGCAATCGCCACAGCAATCGCCAATTCAAAATTATTACCAGCTGCTGTAAAAGCAACAGCTGCCGTTTTGTCGTATTCAGCACCCATTGCTTTTGTGAAAAAGAAACCGATGATGAACATCAAGGTAAAATAAATCAACAGTGGAACAGCGATGATTAACACATCCATTGGAATTTCAACAATTAATTCACCCTTTAAAGAGAACATTACGACTATCGTAAATAAAAGAGCAATTAACGTCAATGGAGAAATCGTAGGAATAAACTTCGTTGTGTACCATTCCTCGCCTTTCATCTTTACTAAAATCAATCGGCTTAGGATTCCCATTAAAAATGGTAGTCCGAGATAAATTGCAACGCTTTCTGCAATTGTTCCGATAGAAATATCAATGATTGCGCCTTCAAATCCAAAGTATGGAGGAAGAACAGAAATAAACAACCACGCATAAAAACTATACGTAAACACTTGAAAAATACTGTTCAGGGCTACCAATCCAGCTCCGTACTCACTGCTTCCTTCGGCCAAATCGTTCCAAACCAATACCATTGCAATGCAACGAGCCAAGCCAATTAGAATCAATCCAACCATATATTCTGGATAATCGCGGAGAAAAATGATAGCTAATACAAACATCAAGATTGGACCAATTATCCAATTGAGAATTAATGAAATTGATAGAATTTTCGTGTTTCCAAATACTTTTGGTAGAAGTGCGTAGTTCACTTTTGCTAAGGGCGGATACATCATCACAATTAATCCAATTGCTATTGGAATGTTAGTTGACCCACTGCTCATTGAATTGATGAAGTCAGGAAAAGTTGGAATAAAATATCCAATTCCAACACCGATTGCCATTGCAGCAAATATCCACCATGTTAAATTTTTGTCTAGAAAACTTAATTTTTTTTCTGCCATTATTTAAGAATTAATTTGTGAGAAAACATAGAACATTTCCGTTGCGATTTGCACACTTCGTTCGTTGTACTTTTCCGCTTCTTGAGGTGTATTATCGAATGCTTTTGGATCTTCAAAGGTAATTGGGATTCGTTTTTCTGCTCCAGCAATAAAAGGACAGCCTCCATCTGCTTGCGAACACGTCATAATTGCGGCAAAATCAGTAGCTGGATTAAACGCATCATCCAAGGTCTTCGAAAATCCAATAATTGGATGCGCGTTTAAGGTATACTTTATGCTGTAAACAGGATTTTCATCCTTCGAAAGTGTATGAATTTGAAATCCTGAATTCCTCAACGTTTCAGCTACCATTGGAAAAAGGGCAGTTGCTTCCGTTCCTCCAGAGTAACAAAACACGTTTTTAATATTAAAGTAACTCGCCATAGTTTGCGCCCAAATTTGGGACAAATGACTTCGACGTGAATTGTGCGTGCAAATAAAATTAATACGAACATCTTGATTATCTGTAACTTTTGCCTGAACAAAATCCACCAAAGGCTGCAAAATTATTTTGCGTTCTTCAGTTATGAGCTCCGGCTTTAAACCGTTAATAACTGTTTCAATTTCGGAAAACAAATCTGATTGTGTCAATGACATGTATCTATTCTTTGAGTTTAACAACAACCTCCACCTGGAGTACAGCTTGATCCATTATTCATTTCAGATAATCGAATTTTTTGTTTTTCAACTGGAATTCCGCATTTATCTTGAGCCAAGCAATCCGTTTGTTTATTTAAAAGTAAAAATCTTTTACCGTCAAAATCAAGCGAATATTTACCAATGGTTTCAGCTTGATACTCAACCTCGATCTCAAAATCTCCAATGCCCAACACCTTTTCAGAAAGTTCAATAATATTTAACAATTTTTCCGGATGCAATCTATGATCGTAGTCATTTGCATTCCACAATTGAAAGTTTACTACTTCTTCATTTCTCACTGTTCCTCCACAATCAACAAAATGCTTTGTTATTTTGCCGACTTCAGTTACGTGAAAATGATTTGGCACCAATTCACCATTTGGTAGCTGAAAAGAGATGGTTTCCAAATTCCTCAACTGTGATTTAACGTCTGATAATTTCATTTTATTTAATTTATTTTTTTACTACTAGTATTACTTTTTAACAACATTCTTTTCCTTTTGAAAGATCTTGATTCAAAAATTCGGACACAATCAACTTCATTTCTGACCATTTTTCGCTATCGATGCAATAACAAACGCTGGTTCCTTCAATACTTCCTTTAATTAGTCCAACCTGCTTCAACTCTTTTAAGTGTTGCGAAATTGTAGGTTGAGCAAGGCCAATTTCATTAACCAAATCGCCGCAGACACACCTGTTTATCTTAAACAAATGTTGTAAAATTGCGACTCGTGCAGGATGTCCCAATACTTTAGAAAACAAAGCCATTTCGTTTTGCACATCGGTAAAAATCTCGTTTTTTGTTAATCCCATTCTGTAATTCTATCTATTTATTGCAATATTACGATTAAAGATCAATATTTCAAACCCCAATTTGCGGAATTTTATATTTTCACTGACGGATTGGCGTTTGAGCAACTTCTATTCTAAACATCAAATTAGTATCTTTGGCAAAAAAAAGGTAAAATGAGATCAATAGTAGAAGCAGCTTGGGAGAATAGAGATTTATTAAAAGATCAATCTACAATTGAGGCAATTGAACATATCATTGAAGAAATAGACAAGGGCGAACTTCGTATTGCTGATCCGAATGATGATGGAACGTGGACTGTGAATGAATGGGTAAAAAAGGCTGTTGTAATGTATTTTCCAATTCGAAAAATGGAAACGATAGAGGTCGGACCTTTTGAATTTCATGATAAAATGGCATTGAAGAAAAACTACAAAGAATTAGGCGTTCGTGTTGTTCCTCATGCAATTGCACGTTATGGATCATTTGTAGCTCCTGGTGTTATTATGATGCCTTCTTACATTAACATTGGCGCTTATGTTGACGAAGGAACAATGGTTGACACATGGGCAACAGTGGGTTCTTGTGCGCAGATTGGAAAAAATGTTCATTTATCTGGAGGAGTTGGAATTGGTGGAGTTTTAGAACCTTTGCAGGCTGCACCTGTGATTATCGAGGATGGCGCCTTTATTGGCTCGCGTTGTATTGTTGTAGAAGGAGTTCGTGTTGGAAAGGAAGCGGTACTTGGTGCTAATGTTGTTTTAACAAAATCGACTAAAATAATTGATGTTACCGGAAGCGAACCAAAAGAAATTAAAGGTTATGTTCCAGAAAGAAGCGTTGTTATCCCTGGATCGTACACAAAATCATTTCCAGCAGGAGATTTTCAAGTGCCTTGCGCGTTGATTATCGGACAACGAAAAGCTTCTACAGATTTAAAGACATCTTTGAATGACGCATTGAGAGAGAATGATGTGGCAGTATAAACGCGATTGTAAAAAGAAAGAATCCTGTTATTAAGAATGCTGATTCATCAATTTAGCTCTACTTTCTCAAAACGATTTCTTTTGAGAGGTTGTTTGTTGTATTGACTTTGAAGATTTCGTTCACGCCATTCCCTCTCAATTCCACTAAAACCGTATTTGGAGGAACAGTCCCTTCGTCTACATTATCAATTCGAATGCGTAGCACATTGTTTTTTCCGAACATTTCTTTTGTGATTCTATACTTCACTTTTTCTTTCGTGACCTTCAGGTTTTTAGCGAGACAAATTTCGCCCAACCAAAGACTAATAATATCGCCGTCTTCTTGGACATCGTCCCAAACACTCAATGTTAATTCACCTTTATAGTCAATTTCTTTTTCTACTAACGATTTCCTTTCAGTAGTTTCTTCAGATTGCTTTTTCTTAGCGAAATCAACCTCTATTTTAAAACGATTTACATTCCCATTAAAGGTGATTTGGTTCCCTTCAATTCGCTTGTTGTCAATTTCCGGAATAAAACGATAGCCAATTATTTCAAAATCGCCTTCTAATTCTAATTTTGAGAGAATCACATTGTTCGTGTTCGGATCATAATCAATTGCAGTTTCTTCTTTAAGGTAATTATTATTGAAGTCTACACTCACAGATTGAATGCCAGATTCTGAAGTTGAAAACATTTCATTTGGCAATTTACTTCTAGATACAACCTTAATTTTAGGAGAATCGAACAGCAAAAGATCAAAACCATCACCATCTAAACGTACATAATTCGTTGGGAATACTGAGAATGACTGACCGTCTATGACTTGTCCTTTTTCCACACGAAGTAAATATTCAGAATTTATTTGAATATCCGTCGTTTCTATCAAATCTTTAGTTGAAGGATTCACGCTAATTGTCCTCACAATAGAACTTTGAGCATCTAATTGAAGCACAAAGAAAAGAAGAAATACAGGCGTAATGAATTTCATTATAAAGGGTGAATTGGATTTCAAAGATAACATAAAAAAAGCCCAGACTTGGCGTCCAGGCTTCTCAAATACTTAAAAACCGTTACGCTTTGGCATTTTCTAATTTGATTAAGTTCAAAGCAGATCCAGCTCTGTACCAATCAATTTGTTGTGCATTATACGTATGATTCAATTTGATTTCTTCTTTCGAACCATCGGCATGAACAAGTTCTAATGTCAATTGTTTTCCTGGGGCGAAATTCGCTAAATCTGTAAAGTTGAACGTATCATCCTCTTTGATTTTATCGTAATCCGCTTCATTCGCAAACGTCAATCCTAACATTCCTTGTTTTTTCAAGTTTGTTTCGTGGATTCGTGCGAATGATTTAACAATTACAGCAACAACACCTAAGTGACGTGGTTCCATAGCGGCATGCTCACGAGAAGAACCTTCTCCATAGTTCTGATCTCCAACAACAATTGAAGGTATTCCAGCTGCTTTGTATGCTCTTGCCGTAGCAGGAACCTCACCTTTAGCCTTTGTCAATTGATTCACCACCGCATTCGTCGCACCACCAAACGCGTTGACTGCACCGATTAAACAGTTATTAGAAATATTGTCTAAGTGACCTCTATAGCGCAACCATGGCCCCGCCATAGAAATGTGATCCGTTGTACATTTTCCTTCAGCTTTAATCAAGAGCTTAGCACCAGAAATGTTTTTTCCATCCCAAGGCGCGAAAGGTGTCAACAATTGCAAACGCTCTGAATCCTCTTTAACTAAAACTTGAATACCTGAACCGTCTGCAGATGGCGCTTGAAATCCATTATCTTCTACATCAAAACCTTTAGCTGGTAATTCTTCACCAATCGGTGGGTCCAATTTGACTTGTTCTCCGTTTTTATTTGTCAAGGTATCTGTGATAGGATTGAACCCCAAATCTCCAGAAATTGCGATTGCCGCAACCATTTCTGGTGAGGTCACGAAAGCATGTGTGTTTGGATTTCCATCCGCTCGTTTTGAGAAGTTTCTATTGAACGAGTGAACGATTGTGTTTTTTTCTTGTTTATCTGCTCCTGCTCTGTCCCATTGCCCGATACAAGGTCCACAAGCATTCGTAAATATCGTCGCATTTAAATCTTGAAATGGTTTCAACAAACCATCTCTTTCAGCTGTAAAGCGTACTTGTTCCGACCCAGGATTAATTCCAAATTCAGATTTCGTTTCCAATCCTTTTTCCACTGCTTGTTGAGCAATTGAAGCCGCGCGAGATAAATCCTCATACGAAGAGTTCGTACACGATCCAATTAATCCCCACTCAACTTTTAATGGCCAACCATTTTCCGTAGCTTTTGCTCTCATTTCAGCAATTGGAGTTGCTAAGTCCGGCGTAAAAGGACCATTAACATGAGGTGAAAGGGTTGATAAATCAATTTCAATCACTTGATCGAAGTACTTTTCTGGATTTGCATATACTTCAGCATCTCCCGTTAAGTGTTCTGCGATCTTGTCTGCAGCATCAACAATATCTTGACGATCAGTCGCTGCCAAATATCTTCTCATTGAATCATCGTAACCAAAAGTTGAAGTTGTTGCACCAATCTCAGCACCCATGTTACAAATCGTTCCTTTCCCAGTACATGACATTGATTCTGCTCCTTCTCCGAAATACTCTACGATCGCTCCCGTACCACCTTTTACAGTCAAAATACCAGCAACTTTCAATATGACATCTTTCGGCGAAGTCCAACCGTTTAATTTCCCAGTCAATTTTACGCCGATTAACTTGGGCATTTTCAATTCCCAAGCCATTCCTGCCATAACGTCGACCGCGTCAGCACCGCCAACACCAATTGCTACCATTCCCAATCCACCTGCATTAACTGTGTGTGAATCTGTACCAATCATCATTCCACCTGGGAAAGCATAATTTTCAAGTACAACTTGGTGAATAATTCCAGCTCCGGGTTTCCAAAATCCGATACCATATTTATTAGAAACACTTTCCAAGAAGTTAAATACTTCGGAGCTTTTATTCATTGCTTGTTGTAAATCGGCAGTTGCGCCAATTTTAGCTTGAATAAGGTGGTCGCAATGAACAGTTGAAGGAACAGCAACAGTTTTACGTCCCGCTTGCATAAATTGAAGCAAAGCCATTTGAGCGGTAGCATCTTGCATTGCCACTCTATCCGGAGCAAAATCAACATATGATTTACCCCGCTCGTGTTCAATTGTTGCTTTTCCATCCCACAAATGAGCGTATAATATTTTTTCAGAAAGAGTTAAGGGCTTTCCAACAGTTGTTCTTGCCGCAGCAATTCGTTCTGGAAACTTGGAATAAACCTCTTTTATCATTTCGATGTCAAATGCCATAATTGTATTTTGTTTTTAGATTTGATTACTTTAATTCACCTTTAACTAATGTAATAAAAATAAGGTAAGTACAAACAAAAAAGCCCGAAACTTGGTGTTTCGAGCTTTCAATTTATCAATAATTAACACCTAAGCGTTGATCAATTGCTTTTGAGACGGTTTGAACTTCGTTAAGACGATTCCATCAACAGCCGCTTCATATTCAGCCATCGTTGGAGTTCTTCCAAGTACCGTTGATAACACTACCACAGGCGTAGAAGACAACAACGATTCACCTTTCTTCTCACCTGAATCTTTTACGACTCTTCCTTGGAACAAGCGAGTTGAGGTCGCCATAACCGTATCACCTGGTTCAGCCTTTTCTTGATTCCCCATACAAAGGTTACAACCCGGACGCTCTAAATACAGCATGTTTTCATACTTCGTACGAGCAGTTCCTTTAGGTGCATTGTCATCAAATTCAAATCCTGAATATTTCTGCAGCACTTCCCAATCACCTTCCGCTTTCAATTCATCAACAATATTATATGTTGGAGGAGCGACAACTAAAGGAGCTTTAAATTCAACTTTTCCGTGTTGTGCCTCAATATTTTTCAACATTTGAGCTAAGATTTGCATATCTCCTTTGTGTACCATACAAGAACCAATGAATCCTAGGTCTACCTGTTTCGTTCCACCATAGTAAGATAATGGACGTATTGTATCGTGTGTATAGCGTTTAGAAACATCAGCATTATTTACATCTGGATCAGCGATCATTGGCTCAGCAATTTGATCCAAATCGATCACTACTTCAGCATGGTATTTTGCATTTGCATCTGGACGTAAAGACGGTTTAGTACCTGTTTTCAACTCTTGTATTCTCGCATTCGCTTTGTCAACTAAACCTTGAAGCACATTGATGTGATTGTCCATCCCCTTATCAATCATGATTTGGATACGACCTTTTGCTATTTCTAATGATTCAATTAACGTTTCATCCTCTGAAATACATATAGAAGCTTTTGCTTTCATTTCTGCAGTCCAATCCGTAAATGTGAATGCTTGATCAGAAGTTAACGTACCAATATGCACCTCAATGATTCTTCCTTGGAAAACATTTTCACCACCAAATTGCTTTAACATCTGTTGTTGCGTTGCATGAACCACATCACGGAAATCCATGAAACTTCTCATTTCACCTTTAAACGTAACTTTAACAGACTCAGGAATTGGCATAGTCGCCTCACCAGTTGCCAACGCTAAAGCGACAGTACCTGAATCGGCACCAAACGCAACACCTTTCGACATTCGCGTGTGAGAATCTCCACCAATAATGATATCCCAATCGCTTACTGTAAGATCATTCAATACTTTGTGAATTACATCCGTCATTGCAGGATATTGACCTTTAGGATCACGAGCTGTAATCAATCCAAAATCATTCATAAACTTCATTAGTTTAGGAATATTTGCTTTCGACTTATCATCCCAAACAGAAGCTGTGTGACATCCAGATTGGTAGGCCCCGTCTACAATTGGAGAAATAATCGTTGCTGCCATTGCCTCCAATTCTTGAGAAGTCATTAAACCTGTTGTATCTTGAGAACCAACGATGTTTACTTCTACACGAACATCAGATCCAGCATGTAATATTTTCCCTGGGGTAGTTCCAACTGCGTTTTTGTTAAATATTTTTTCGACGGCTGTTAACCCTTGACCTTCTATCGAAATTTCCTTTGAAGGAGCATAAACTGCAGGAATACTCATTCCTAAAATACCACATGCAATCGTTTGTAATTTTTTACCAAAAACAACTGCGTAAGAACCACCTGCTTTTATGAACTCCATTTTTTGAGGCGTCAATGCAGCAGATATATCTTTCAATTCTTGGTCGCCATTGTATAATTTCTTTGTTTTCGTATTAATTGTTAAAACAGTTCCCGTTTCAACTGAATACGTCTGTTCTAAGATAGGATCTCCGTTTTTATCTCTTACAGTATTTCCATCAGCATCTGTTTTATTCACCCAGTTCTTAAGGTCAATTCCAATTCCACCAGTTACACCTACTGTTGTTAAGAAAATCGGAGAAATACCATTCGTACCGGCGATAATTGGAGCTACATTGATAAAAGGTACATAAGGACTTGCTTGAATTCCCGTCCACAATGCAACGTTGTTAACTCCAGACATTCTTGAAGAACCAACACCCATTGTTCCTTTCTCAGCGATCAACATCACGCGTTTTCCTGGGTGCTTAGCCTTGAGATCTGCAAGATCTTTTTGCATTTCTTTGTTATGCTCAAAAAGGCATTGACCATGCAACTCTCTATCAGAACGCGAGTGAGCATCAGCTCCAGGAGATAATAAATCAGTTGAAATATCACCTGTACCTGCAATGAAAGTAACGACCTCAATCTTCTCTTCAACATCCGGGAGTTTCGTAAAAAATTCTGCTTGCGCATAACTTTCCAACAACTCAATTGCAACCGCATTTCCTTCTTTGAAGGCTTTTTCCAAGCGAGCAGTATCTGCTTCGTATAAATAAACTTGAGTTTTTAAAACTTCTGCCGCCTGTTTAGCAACTACATCATCATTTCCAAGCGCAAGATCTAAAAGCATTTTTATAGAAGAACCACCTTTCATGTGAGACAATAGCTCAAAGGCGAAAGTCGGAGTAATTTCAGCTACATTCTCATTCCCTAAAATAATCTCTTTTAAAAATCTAGCTTTAACACCGGCAGATTCAGTTGTACCAGGTACAATATTGTAAATAAAGAATTTTAGCGAAGATTCTCTGTGCTCGTTTCCTACTTCTTTAATTTGATTGATGATTTCCGTAGTCAACTCAGCACCTTCGATTGGCTTTGGATGCAAGCCTTGTGCTTTTCTAACTTCAATTTCTTTAAGATACTCTAAATAAACGCTCATAGTTAAAAACTAATTTTAATAAAAACTCAATGTTTCAAGTGATACTCTAACACTCATTTGTGATTGACTATCCGCCTGTAAAAGGCAGGATATCGAATCCAAATAATTCATGCAAAAATATGAATTTTACAGCAAAATTGGAAGTGCAAAATTTGTTTTTCGATTGCCTGAGTCATCTAAGATTTAAATTCATTCATTTAGAAGTATGAATTACTATAAATTAAACGCTTTCACCCTCCTGTGCCACGCCTAAATCCTAGTATTTAGTACCAAGGAAACTCTGGATATTTAGAATTATTCTATATTAGCATTGTCATATGACCGCCACAATCCTACTTCGCAGGAGTCAAAATTAATTTGTTCCAAGAGTGGTTAATAGTTTTTTTTTCTATCTTTGCACTCCTGTTTAAAAAAGCAGGAACAACTATTTTATTAATAATTAAAATTCAATTTTATGAATTCTTACGAAACTGTTTTCATTTTAACTCCCGTTTTGTCTGAAGAACAGACAAAGGAAGCAGTGCAGAAATTCGAGAGCGAAATTAGCTCATTGGGTGGAAAAGTTAAGCACTCGGAGAACTGGGGATTACGTAAATTAGCGTACCCAATCCAAAAAAAATCGACTGGTTTTTACTTTTTAATCGAGTTTGAAGCACCAGGAGAAGCAATTGCTGATTTAGAATTAATGTTCAAAAGAGATGAGCGCATCATGCGTTTCCTTTCAGTTAGAATGGACAAGCACCACTTAACTTATGCTGAGAGCAGAAGAAAAAGATTAGGGGCGAAGAAATCAACAGAGGCTGTAGAAGCTTAAATTAACAACCATTAAAACGAGAAAAAATGGCTCAAAACGACGTTAGATATTTGACTCCGATTAACATCGAAATCAAAAAAGATAAATACTGTAGATTTAAAAAATCTAAAATTCACTTCATCGATTACAAAGACGCAAACTTTTTGTTGAAATTGGTAAACGAACAAGGGAAAATTTTACCACGTAGAATTACTGGTACATCAGCTAAATACCAAAAAGGTGTTAACAAAGCGATCAAACGTGCTCGTCACATTGCTTTAATGCCTTACGTAGCTGACAACTTAAATTAATTGATTGTAGAACAGGAAAAATAACTCAAAATGGACGTAATTTTAAAGAAGAACGTAGACAACTTAGGATACGTGAATGAATTGGTGTCAGTAAAGCCTGGCTACGGTCGTAACTTTTTGATCCCACAAGGATATGCAATTTTAGCAACTGCATCTGCAAAGAAAGCACACGCTGAAATCATGAAACAAAAATCTCACAAAGAGTCTAAAATGTTGGCTGAAGCTCAAGAGCTTGGTGCTAAGATTGAAGCGACTTCAGTGAAAATCATTACTAAAGCAGGTGAAAACGGTAAGATCTTTGGATCTGTTAACACTGTTCAATTGTCAGAAGCACTTAAAGCTGAAGGAATTGATATTGATAGAAAATCATTGAAAATCACAAACGAGCCTATCCGTGAGATTGGATCGTTCGAAGCAACTGCTAACATTCACAAAGAAGTGAAAGTTACATTGACTTTCGAAGTGGTTGGTGAATAATATCAAACCAAACAAATTGAAAAGCTCGGACGATTGTTCGGGCTTTTTTTTTGATTCAGATTAAAACAATAGAACGACTTCTTTTCATCGCAAAGTACACGAAGATTAAGAAATAACCATAACTGAAATAAAGAACGCCAAAACATCCATGAAATGAATGTTCAATTCTTTGAGTGCTTAAAATTTTAGAATTACAATTTCCAGCTAACTTTGTGGCCATTGCGGTAAAAATCAAAAAAATCTTTCGGATAAATTATTTGAACTTTGAACTTATAAACTTTGAACTCATTATTGTACCTTGCAGTCCAATTGAAAAAATGTATGAAATACGTACTTCTTTTACTACCAACAATCCTCTTTCTTAGTTGCAACGCTTCGAAAACAGATTCTCCTGAAAAAACAGAGAATATTGAGGATGTCAAAATTGAATATGCACAACACTTCAATTTAAGTTTAAAAGACAATGCTTATTTTCTTGAGATTTTAGATCCAATTTCAGGGAAAGTTGAATCCTCTCATACAATTGCTCCGAACGAAAAACACCAGGCAATCAGTCTTTCCGCTACGGTAGTAGGAATGTACGCTATACTGAATCAACAAAAACAATTGAAAGGTGTTTCTAGCATGGATTATGTTTACGATGCCAAAGTAAAATCGCTTTTTAAATTGGGTAACATCAAAGAATTTGGAGATGAAACGACCAATTCAATTGAAAAAATCATTTCAAGCGATGCGAACACCATTCTTTATAGTGGCTTCGGTGATGAATTTCCCAATCAAAAAAAATTAGAAGCATTGCATTTCACAATTCTACCGATATACGACTGGAAAGAAATTCACCCACTAGGAAAAGCTGAATGGATAAAGGTTATTGGTGCTTTAACAGGAAAAATGGATGAAGCAATTGCATTTTTCGATAAAGTAGTAAAAGAATACAACGAGCTATTGCAATTAACAGAATCGATTGATAATCGCCCAACTTGTCTATCTGGAAATTTGATTGGTGATATTTGGTACACACCTGCTAGCGAAAGTTATGTAGCGCATCTCATGAAAGACGCTGGAGCGAATTACCGTTATGCTGAAACCAATGGGCAAGTGACCTTACAATTTTCGATTGAGCAAATTTTGAAAGACAATGAAAACACTGAATTCTGGATCAATCCAGGTTACAATTCGAAAAGCAAAATAGATAAATTCAATCCACATATCAAGCATTTGAAATGCTACAACAATATCTTTTGCTACTCACCCAACATGAGTAAATTTTGGGAACAAAGTGCTGCTGAACCTCATCATGTTCTTTCGGATTTAATTCATATTTTCCATCCAGAAATCAAGGGAATCAATACACTTTATTATTACGAGAAAATCAATTAATGTCAATTTCTAAACGACATACCATCATCATTCTTGTGTTGCTTTTGTTGCTGCCAATCATTGCCTTGGTGCATTTGTTTGCGGGACAAATAAACATTGACGGGAGTGATTACCTCTCGTCAATTTTTAGTTACGATTCAACGGATTCTTATCAAATTATCGCTCGAGAGATTCGAATTCCGAGAATGATAATGGCGATAATCGCAGGAGCTGGGCTTTCAATTGCGGGACTACTCATGCAAACCTTGTTCAACAATCCACTTGCCGGTCCATATGTACTTGGAATCAATTCTGGTGCGAGTTTATTTGTTGCGTTTAGCATTATGACAGGAATTCCTTTCTTCACCTCGACTTTGGGAATAACTGCTAATGCATTAATTGGCGCATTCGTATTTGGAATGATCATACTTTTCTTTTCTCGCTTTTTACGCTCTCAAGTTTCTTTGCTATTAGTTGGATTGATGCTTGGAAGTTTTACTGGAGCACTCGTTTCACTGACGCAGACAATTAGCGAGGCAGATGAATTGAAAGTCTTTACTTTATGGGCATTGGGCTCTCTTCAAAAAGTAGAGTTCGGACAAATTCTCCCTATCTTTTCCGTATTTTTCACAGGAATCATTTTGGTTGCTTTTACCTCAAAATCGCTCAATATTTTGGTATTAGGTGAAGAAAACGCACGATTGTTAGGTGTAAATATCAAAAAAGCGCGGTTATTTATCATTATTCTTACCGCACTTTTCACTGGATTAATCACCGCCTTTTGTGGCCCAATTGCATTTATTGGTTTAGCTGTTCCAAATTTGGTTCGAATGATTTTCAAAACGCAATCGCATCTGACATTACTCATCAGTTGTGCATTGACTGGGGCAATTTTTATTCTACTTTGCGATATTTGTATTCAACTGATTGAACCTCATTTTATGATTCCAATCAACGTATTTACCTCGATTGTTGGGGCGCCATTTGTCGTATTTATAATTCTTAAAAAACTACGATGATCGACTTTCAGAATCTAACCGTTGGCTACCAGAGCGCACTTGTTTCTTTTTCAGATATGAAATTGAATAAAGGAGCAATTTACGCCCTAATCGGAAGAAATGGAATTGGAAAATCGACTTTCTTAAAAACGATTACGGGACAATTAAAACCGGTCAACGGAACGATTCAACTGAATGACAGGTTGATTTCTGATATTACCTTCGGTGAAATACCAAAGTTCATTTCCTATGTTGAATCGCGTTTTCCATTGGTGGAATTCTTGTCCGTTTACGATTACATTGCACTCGGTCGTTCGCCCTACACCAATTTATTAGGAAAACTTAAAGAGGAAGATAGAGCATTGATTCAAAAAACGATTGACCAACTGAATATTGGGCATTTATCGCGTCGGTTTACTTCCGAGTTAAGTGATGGAGAGCGTCAATTGATTTCAATTGCCAAGGCTGTTGTTCAACAAACAGATTTAATCGTTTTAGACGAACCAACAGCATTTTTGGATTACGCCAACAAAGAGGAAGTACTTTCTCAATTGCAGCAAATCGCGGTCAATATGGAGAAATGTATTATCGTCGCAACGCATGACATTGATTTGGTGTTGGATAAAACTATTCAATTCATCCTCATCGATGAAACTGAGAAAACCGGAAAACTTTATCCATCAGCGACGAAAAACGAGATTATTTCAACTTGTTTTAAATCCATTCAATTATGATAAGTGTAGAACAAGCATTTAAGCAAATCGATACGATACAAGCGTTGAAACCGATTGAAATTCCTTTGGTAGAAGCATTGAATTATACCTTAGCTGAAGACGTTCTCTCTCCGATCAACATGCCGCCATTTAACCAATCAGCGATGGATGGATACGCCGTGAATGGCACGTGTAAAACATTTGAATTAATTGGTGAAATTCAAGCTGGAATGGATGCTTCGAGCATTGAATTAAAAGAAGGAGAAGCTGTCCGTATTTTCACGGGTGCAATGGTTCCAACTTCTGCGACAACGGTAATTCGACAAGAGATTGTAGAGAAAAATGAGGATTCTATTTCAATTCAAAGCAATTATGGTCAAAATGATAACATTCGTTTGGCTGGTGAACAAATACGGCTATATGAATTAGCCGCAAAGAAAGGAACTAGAATTTCAGCTGGAGTATTGGGTTTTCTAGTCGGAATAGGCATCGAAAACGTTTCTGTTTATCGTTTGCCTAAAATTGCGGTGATTGCAACGGGAAACGAACTTATTCCTGCAGGTGAAAAATTGACTCCTGGTAAAATATACGAATCGAATTCACACATGATTAAAGCTGCTTTGCAATCCTTTGGATTTGAGTGTAAAATTCATAGAGTTGTTGATGATTTTGAAGCTACAAAATCCCTTTTCGCGGAATTAATTAATGAAAACGATTTGATGATTGCTGCAGGCGGTATATCTGTTGGCGATTATGACTTCGTTGGAAAGGCATTGGAAAAATTGGATACAGAAACACTGTTTTATAAAGTCAAACAGAAACCTGGGAAACCACTTTATCTCGGGAAAAACGGTTCAACCTATATCTTCGGATTACCAGGGAATCCGGGCGCTGCACTTTCTTGTTTTTACATTTACGTAAGTGTTGCTTTGGCACAATTGACTGGACGGAAATCACCTTTTGTGGTTCCAAAGATTGCACATCTAGTACATGATTATTCCAAACCTGAAGGGTTAACACAATTCTTGAAAGCGAATTTAACGGGTGATAACCTAAGAATTTTGTCACACCAAAGTTCTGCAATGTTGAATGTTTATACGGATACGAATTGTATTGCTCGGTTCGAGGAAAAAGAAACAAATTGGGCAAAAGGAGATGAAATTATGATTTATCAACTACTTTAACTTGTTACAGACAATTAGCCATAAACATCAGATTTTAATAAATCGCTCACTACTTCCATTTCATAACTCGTCTCTATACTCTTACACGCACTTTTCATTTGGTCTCTATACGTTTCTGCGGTTTCGGGTAAACTAGCACCAGCGTTTTTCCACGTTTCTTTCGATGGCCATTGTGCGTAAGCAATATAGTTCAAATCATTTACCCTGTGAAGTCTTGATCCCAAACTTCCTTCATACTGATAAATTAAATTCGTAAGACCTTGCCATCCGTGTATGAACTCTTCTATTTTTCCTTCCTTAACTTCAAACGAATAAATAACTGTAAACATAACCTTTATAAAATACCTTCAATCCAATGTAATCACTTTCAATGTCAAATCCTTTTTATTCTTTTATAGCGCTGAATGTCCCGTTAGGCTGAATTAGGTTCATTTTCATCTTACCATCATCACCTTTTACAAACTCCACTTTGTATCCAGTCAAATCTTTCAACACAAAAACCGTTTCGGATGTCGGTAGCAACGAATACTCTGGCTGGCCAGGAACAAACAAAAATAGATTGTTGGATTCATCCAAGCGAATAGTTAATTTCATTCCTGACAACTCGTACTTTCCTTGATACTCAGTAAGAATTGACTTATCTAATTCTGTTGTGTTGGGAGTCCTTTTAAACCTAATTGGCTCTTCCAAGGTTGGTTCAATTTTCAAGTTAGCTGACGCAATTTCACCCAGATCATTACTCGCAAAATTGAATTTAACACTTACGTCATCATTCTCATCAATTTTCCCATTTTTATAAATAAACGGTTCAAAAACATCATATTTAAAGGGCTTTAAGTACATTTTCAATACAGGAAACTGTGCAAATAATGAATCATTTTGTAATTCAACGGTAAATGTACCATAACCTTTGTGCGAATAACTTCCTACATATTCAATTAGGTTATGAGCGCTATTTACAACTTCAACTGCTTCATCAGAAGATTTCGAATCAGTTACTTTTGAAGCATTCATTTCCTCAATTTGCTTTACATATCGTGCTCTCCAATCCGTTTTTTCAACATTCAACAAATAATCTGAAATTGTATTTCTTGCAAGAGAAGGAAGTGAGGAACCATCTTGATTCGTTAAAACAACGATTCCCAAACTATCTGTTGGAAAAAAGCAAACATTTGCTGAAAACCCGTCAATATTTCCACCATGTTCAACACGATAGTGCCCCTTGTATGATGAAATCATCCACGCATAACCATAACTTGACAAATGTTGACTTGGCATTTCAGGATTTGACAACCCACCCATAATCATATGTGGTTGTATTGCCTGTTGAATGTATTTTTCAGGTATAATTTGCTTACCGTTAAACTTTCCGTTGTTAATCCAGGTCAATAACCAATTTGACATTTCTTTCACACTACTATTAATACTTCCAGCAGGACTCATTCCGGCAATATCAAAATAGTCAGTTTTAACAATATCCTTATTATCCACCAATTTATAACCTAAAGATCGGTTATCATCTTCCAACCATTCATTCAAACTTGCATTGGATCTTTTCATGTCAAGTGGTGTAAAAAAACGCTCCTTCACATTTTCTTCCCATGTTTTTCCAGTCAATTTTTCTGTGATTAAGCCTTGCGTCAAATACATAAAGTTATTGTAATACCAATATTCTCTCAGCCCAGTAAACGGTTCATGGTATTTCACGCGCATTAGTAAACTATCCTTTGATTTGGTTGGAAACAAATACCAAGAAAAATCATGCCGAGGCAAGCCAGTTCTGTGACTCACAAGATCTGTAATTGTCAATTTACTATTTAATTCATCGTTGAAAAATTCTAATTCCGGCAAATATTTTTTAGGATTATCGTCAAATGACAATCCTTTTTCCTCTTCCATTAATCCAAGTAACGCCGTTGTAAATGCCTTTGAAGAAGAACCAATCGCAAAGAGAGTGTTTTCATCCACTTTCTTTTTTTCTTCCATATCCCGATAACCAAAGCCCTTTGTGTAAATCACCTTCCCTCCTTTTACAACTGCTACAGCATAACCTGCTGTTTTTGTGTCTTCCAATAGAGATACCAATTCTTTTTCCAATTTGGCAAATGATTTACTTTCTTGCCCGCACAATGACATTGGAAAAACTAGAATTAAAAAAGCGAATACAACGTGGTTTATCATGGTAAAAATTTTAAAATTGTCCGTCATCAAAAATACTCAAATAACTTCTAACCGGCCCAATTCTCTCTATCTAAACTTCTATATTGGATTGCCTCTGCGATATGTGAAGCTTCTACATTCATCGAATTATCCAAATCAGCGATTGTCCTTGAAACTTTTAAAATTCTATCATATGCACGAGCAGAAAGCCCTAAACTATTCATTGCTTTTTTCAGAATTTCTGCACTGGACGAATCGAGCTGACAATAATTTTTAATATCGCGACTGCTCATTTCTGCATTAGAATGAATAGAATTGGCTTCATCATCTTTAGTTTTAAACCGATTGAGTTGGATTAAACGTGCTGCGATCACACGTTTTCGGATTTCTTCGCTCCCTTCTTTTGGAATGTCATTTGCCAACTCATCATAATTGACTGGAGTCACCTCAACATGTAAATCAATTCTATCTAATAACGGACCGGATACTTTATTTAAATAACGTTGAACATTATTTGTCCCACAGGAACATTCTTTATCAGGATGATTATAATATCCACATGGGCAAGGATTCATGGCGGCAATCAACATAAATCCAGCTGGATAATCAACTGTAAACTTTGCACGCGAAATTGTCACAACACGGTCTTCCATTGGTTGACGCATTACTTCCAAGACTGTACGTTTGTATTCAGGAAGTTCATCCAAAAACAAAACACCATTGTGAGCAAGTGATATTTCTCCAGGCTGTGGATAACCGCCACCACCGACAAGCGCAACATCTGAAATTGTATGATGAGGCTTTCGAAAAGGCCGCTGTGTAATTAATCCTTCACCTTTAACTTTCCCTGCTACAGAATGAATTTTAGTCGATTCTAGTGCTTCATCCATCGACATTGGTGGTAAAATTGTTGGCAAACGTTTCGCTAACATTGATTTTCCAGCTCCTGGAGGTCCAATTAAAATAACATTATGACCGCCAGCAGCCGCAATTTCGAACGCACGTTTTATGTTTAACTGACCTTTAACATCCTTGAAATCAACACCTAGACTTGAATGTGATTGATTAAATATTTTATCGATTTCAATTCGCAAAGGCTCAATTTTTCTTTCTCCCTTGAAAAACTCGACGACTTCAGAGATATGATTAACACAAATAATCTCCAATCCTTCAACCATTGCCGCTTCACGTCCATTTTCAGTGGGAATTATAATACCTTTAAATCCTTCTTTTTTTGCGTTAATAGCAATGGGCAAAACACCTTTGAGCGGATTCAATTGACCATCAAGAGACAATTCACCCAAAATGATATATTCTTCCAGTTTTTCGAAAGGAATCTGTTCACTTGCGGCCAGAATTCCAATTCCAATCGGTAAATCAAAAATAGAACCTTCCTTTCGAATATCGGCAGGTGCCATGTTTATAGTAATTTCCTTACCTGGATATTTGTATCCATTATTTGTGAATGCCGCCTTTATTCTCTGTTGACTTTCTTTAACGGCAGAGTCAGGTAATCCAACAAGAAAAAAATTTATTCCTTGAGCGAGGTTTACTTCAATTGTAATTGTGGTGGCATCAATTCCAAATACGGCTGCACCATACGTTTTTACTAGCATTTTCAGTGGTTAATTAGGTTAATTCAATCGTTTATATATTAAACTTCCCTATTTAAGTTAGTGAAAAATATCAGTTGTACGCAAGTGTTTTAAAAAAAATAAAGCAGTAATCGATTTTAGAAATGGAGATCAAGTTGTAGTCGACAGAGTAAATTTTTATCCGGTGAATTATTAGTTATTCTGTAACCAAAATCTGCCTGAACTTTTAATTTGTGTCCAACAATATATTTAGATACACCAAGTGTATATTGTTCGTATTGTGGCTTCCCTTTAACTGTTGGCGCCACTTGCGTGTATCTTGCGGCAAGTTCCCAATTCCTTTTAAATACGTATCCAGCCTGTATATTAAATGCGCTTCCCGTTCTTACAGTTGCAGTTGAAAAAGTTGAATCCTAATTCATAACACTAAAATCGCGTTGCTTCGCATCACGATAAGCGTATTCACTCATTAAAGAGAAACCTTTGTAGTCAAACATCAAATCCGCAAATATTGTGGAGATATCCGTTTTAAAATAACCATCAATATCACCATCCTTATCGAGATCATAAGTCATGTAACTGCCTTGGTTACTTCTGTCTTTCACAGCATTATTATTCAAATCATACGAAACACCAATTGCCAATTTGGGCTTCTCTTCTCGTACCAAATCAGAACCAACATAATCTCCTCCTTTCGTAAATGCGCCAAATGGTAAAAACTCCAATCGTCCAGTATACTGAAATCCTCCTAAATTATCTTGAACAATACTTCGACCTTCACCTTGAGAAAACGCGAAAATTTCACGAATTAAAAACTGTTTACCAATGGTAAAGTGATGACGTAATTGAAACCCAATGTCACGGTCAATGTTAAACTCAGAATTTAAAAGAGAACGGTCAACCAACTG
This sequence comes from uncultured Flavobacteriales bacterium, assembly GCA_913059205.1. Taxonomy (GTDB): domain Bacteria; phylum Bacteroidota; class Bacteroidia; order Flavobacteriales_D; family Crocinitomicaceae; genus UBA4466. The sequence continues at coordinate 2,721 of CAJXRM010000054.1, read as the reverse complement.
CATATTTGCCGATGAAACCACACGTTCGCGATTACCAGGTAATTTTGTCTGTCCCGCCCATAATGTAAAGTTTTTATAAAAATTCCATTTTACAATTGCATCCAACATCATTCTTGGTGCATATCCAGTTCTTTCATCCACCTTCCCAATATCGCGATTTGAAAGTCCAATTTCAATTTTATATTCCAATTTAGGAGAAAATACATGACCGTCTAATTTAATTCTAGCACGACGAATAGAAAAATTCGAAACACCATTATCTATTCCGGATGTATCATTAATATTCCATGAGCCAGTATATAATGTTTGAACTCTTAGCCCTAATTTCATACTAAAAGAGCTATCTTGAGAGATAACATTAACGAATCCTTTTCCAAATGAATTCAATACTTTATTCTGTGCGTAAATAACTTGCGAAATCGTTGATAAAAGAACAACTATTACTACTTTGTACATGATTTTTATTGCTTTAAGTTCAATGCAAAGGTGGTACAAATTAATATTGTATTAACATTTTTAATACTAACTTAACACAAGCTTAATATTTATAAAAAACATAACATTAGCTTAACATATGAATTTTAAAAAAGCTGAAAACTTGTTCTATTTTCGCTGAAATTATTTAACAATTAGATTCTCATGATGAAAAAAATAACCGTATTTCTGGTTGCCCAATTCGTTTTTAGCTCATTGCTTTTCGCGAAAAATGATAGCACAGCTATTAATGAAAATGACTTTGAATACAGCCCTGAAATGATTCAGAACGTAGTCGCAAAGGAAGGTGAAGAAAGTGCTAAAATTGTCTGGAGTTTGGATCATGAGTTATACGCTAATTTAAAAGCTCGTAATGCAAAGTTAATTATCACTTACAATTCAAAATTAGGTAAAGAAAGACATAAAGAAGGGCTCGCGGGTAGCGACTGGAAATTCACAGAACCTATTGATTTAGATGAAATTTCTTATAAAGTTGAAGATCTAACAGGTAATGAAAATTACTTGTTTAAAGTTGGTTTTACAACTGAAGGCTCACTAAAAGAAAACAAAAAAAATAAAGACAAGATGATTTGGTCTGAAGAGGCCAAATGTAAAGCAGAAAGAGGCTGGGGAATTGCAAAATTGTTAATTCTAATAGGGTCACTAGGTTTCTTTATTTACGGAATGAAAATCATGAGTGAAGGACTTCAACAAGCGGCAGGAGCGCGGTTGAGATCCATGCTTGGATCTATTACATCTAATCGTTTCAAAGGTGTCTTGACTGGATTTGGAATCACATCTATAGTACAATCTTCATCTGTAACGACAGTTATGACAGTGAGTTTTGTAAATGCTGGCTTAATGACTCTTCGTCAATCTGCCGGAGTTATGATGGGGGCGAATATTGGAACAACAATTACTGCTTGGATTGTACTTTTACTTGGATTCAAGGTCAGCATTTCTAGTTATGCTTTTATGATTATTGCACTAGCTACACCTTTATTATTTATTCAAAAAGGTAAATCAAAAGCATGGGCAAGTGCCATTTTTGGTTTCTGTATTTTATTTATTGGACTAGATGAATTAAAAGATGCAGTTCCAATGTTAGATGCAAGTTCTTCAATTGTTCAATTTTTTATAGATTTTCAACATGCATGGTATGGACCTGTTATGTTTGTAATGTTAGGAGCACTGGTTACAATCATCATTCAGTCTTCTTCGGCAGCAATGGCTTTAACATTGGCAATGGTTGCTGCTGGAACGATTCCTTTTGAGGTTGCTTGCGCCATGGTTTTAGGTGAAAACATTGGGACAACCGTTACTGCGGAAATTGCCTCTCTGATAGCGAATGTTCACGCAAAACGATCAGCGCGTATACATTCAATGTTCAATATTATTGGTGTAACCTGGATGTTACTTGTATTTCCGTTTTTCATTAAATTGATCGGATATATTGTAGGTGGTGATAATTTTGATCCAAATGATATTGTCATGGCAGGTTCTGGAATTGCTCTTTTCCATACTCTATTCAACACGGCAAACGTAATAGTGTTAATCGGTTTCGTTCCTCAGTTAGTTCGATTAGCTGAACGAACAGTTAAATCGAAAGGTGAATCAGATGAAGAGTTTAAACTTGATTACATCGGTGGTCCACTTGGTTCTACAGCGGAGTTATGTATTCTCGAAGCAACGAAGGAAGTTGCCAAATTCGGGAAAATAACAGCTAAAATGAATGGTTTTGTGAGGAATTACATTAACTCCTCAGAAAAAAAGGTAAAATCAAAAATGCTCAAGAAAATTGCCAAATACGAAGAAATTACTGACCGTGTGGAAGTAGAAGTTGGAGATTATCTTGGCAAAACTTCAAGACTTGAAATGAGTGAGGAGGCTTCAAGACAAATGAGAGGAATGTTGAACATTTCTACTGATCTTGAACGTATTGGTGATATTTTCTACCAAATGAGTAAAGCATTAGAAAAGAAAGATCATGACAAACAATACTTTACTCCAGAACAGCGAAAAGGAATTAACAAAATGTTAGATGCGACCGAAAGAGCATTTGATGTAATGAATGATAATTTGCGCTCAGAATATGGTAAAATCTCTTTGGAGAAAGCCAAAGAATGCGAAAAAGATATCAATAAACTTAGAAATGAATTGAGAGAACAGCATTTAACTCAATTCGAATCAGGAGATATCCTGTCTCTTATACACATCTGACGCTGCCGACGATCTACTCTGTGTAGA
>CAJXRM010000053.1 GCA_913059205.1 uncultured Flavobacteriales bacterium | reverse complement strand
GAGATTTCTGCCTGTCTCGTGGGCTCGGAGATGTGTATAAGAGACAGATTAAAGGTTGATTATCTCACCCACGACTTTGAAGGAGGTCAATTAGTAGAATTGCCACCTTATACAAATTTGTCGGATACTTTACCTTTAATTGTAAATCATGTTGCACCTTCTGATATTGGAAGCCTTTCCATTTATTACAATACTGTTAATCCTTCACAATTAGTCTTTAATGGATCTTTGGTTTGGATGGGATTAGGAAGTAGGTCTTTTCCAGCAACTCTGGCAGATCCTTTGGATTTTCCTTTGTTAGCTTCTCCATTGGGAAATGTCGATAGCACGGAGTTTAAGGTTGTACATTATGATTTAGCGCCTCAACAGATTTACTACGATTCGATTTGGGACGGAATTAAGGATCTCGAAATTGTAGGTTTCGTTCGATCAACTTCGACAACTAAAATGTCCTTATTTCTTTATCGTCCGAGCGATGGTGCTGGAGATCCAGCCGATTGGGATTGGTATATTTTAATGGAGAAATAAAAAAGCCGTCCATCAACTGACAAACGGCTTAATTTATAGTGTATTCAATTCTTTATTTCTTGTAAAAAGGAAGTTTAACAATTTTAGCTTTTACCCCTTTGTCACGGATACTTATAAAGATTTCGGAATCCATTGCTGAATTCTCAGTTGTCACATACCCTAGACCAATTGCAATTTTCATGCTTGGTGACATTGTTCCAGAAGTTACATGACCAATTTTATTCCCAGATGCATCATGAATTTCATAATCATGACGTGGAATTCCCCTGTCAATCATTTCAAAGGCGATTAATTTTCGTTTAACTCCTTCTTCTTTTTGCTTAGCTAAGAAATCTTTGTCAATAAAATCTTCTTTTGCGAATTTTGTCACCCATCCTAAACCGGCTTCTAATGGCGATGTTGAATCATCGATATCATTTCCATAAAGACAAAAACCCATTTCCAATCGAAGTGTATCTCGTGCTGCCAAACCAATTGGTTTAATGCCGAATGAAGCGCCTGCTTCTAAAACTTTGGCATATACTTGTTTTACTTCGCTGTTTTTGCAATAAATTTCAAATCCCCCCGAACCTGTATAACCGGTTGCAGAAATAATCGTATGTTCAATTCCTGCAAAATCTGCAACTTCAAAATGATAGTACTTAATTGCAGCTAAATCAATACTAGATAAAGATTGCATCGCCTCAACTGCTTTAGGTCCTTGGATAGCAAGAAGTGAATATTCGTCAGATAAATTTTTCATTTCAACACCCATAGAGTTATGAGAAGAAATCCAATTCCAATCTTTTTCTATGTTTGAAGCATTTACAACCAATAAATATTGTTCTTCTTTAATTTTGTATATAATTAAATCATCGATTATTCCTCCATTTCCATTTGGCATACAAGAATACTGTGCACGTCCGATTGTTAGGGTTGAAGCATCATTCGTTGAAACCTTCTGAATTAGGTCGATTGCTTTTGGTCCAGTTAATAAAAATTCTCCCATGTGCGATACGTCAAAAACACCAACTGCATTTCGTACAGTTTCGTGTTCGGCGTTGACACCTTCAAATTGCACAGGCATTTCAAATCCAGTGAAGGGAACCATTTTCCCACCCATTGCTATATGTTCATCGTTAAGCGTAAGTTTTTTCATCAATTGTATTTTTTTTCAAATTTAGTATTAATAGGAAATTAATGCGAATTGTTATCATCAATTATTAACTGGGCTAGCTCCTTTCCAATCAATGAACCTATTGCAACTCCCATTCCACCCAAGCGAACTCCACAATAAATGGAGCTATTGTATTTTTTAATTATAGGTTTTTTTGAAGTGCCAACCCCCATAATTCCTGCCCATTTATGGTCGATTTCAAATTCAGTATTTGGAAGAATTACGTTTTTTAAAATCTTTTCTAATTGTTCGGTAATCTCACTGGTCGTTCTAATGTCGGTAGTAGTTTCTCCTTTCAAATCAATATTTCGCCCGCCACCAAATAAAATTCGATTATCAATATTTCTAAAATAGTAATAACCAGCATCGTAATGGAATGTACCTTTTATGTGAAGATTTTTTATTGGTTTTGTAATTATAACTTGTGCCCGCGCCGGCAAAATTTCTTCGTTTTGAACAAACTGTGCGGCAAATCCATTTGTACATATTGCCACAGCTTTCGCCGTTAAATCTCCGAATCCAGTCGTTACGGTTGCAGTTGAATGAGTAGAATTTATTTGTGTCGCTTCAGTACCGAATAAAATATGAATACCTGCGTTGATTACCTTTTTATAAAATGCCGTATTCATTTCGGAAGTGTCAATTTGTCCTTCTAGTCGGTTGTATATACTCGTTTCAATCGAATCAAACCCAAACTTACCATTTACACGTTTATCAATTGAATAAACATTTTCTTCTCCAGTTATTTCTTTTAACTTTTGATTGAAATAGGGCAGCTGTTCAACAGTAGAATTAAATACATCAATTTCTTTATCTGTAATTAAATCCCAAGATCCGTTTATTTCGAACTTTAAATTTTTGTCACCAATCAATGATCTTAAATTTTGCAATCCTTCCCAACGTTTTTTTACAGTTCCCCATACTTCTAATTCACTTCCAGCCTGCAGATCGGAAAACAATTCAGTTGCGCTTCCAAAACAAGCAAACCCAGCATTTTTAGAACTTGCACCTGAAGGCAGGTTTCCTCGCTCAAGAATTACTATTTTTGAATCGGGAAATTGACATTTTAACTGCAGAGCAGTGCTATAGCCAACAATACCAGCTCCTATTACGATATAATCAATATCGTAGAAAAATGTTTTTTGTTCCCAGTAACTTATTTTTTCGTTAGGTATCATGCTTATTTTACTTACAATTGTGAACTATTTTAACCATATTTGTATAAATTAATTAGCCCAAATTTAAACCAATTCCGTAACCAGTTGTACAGGATTTCGTTTAAATCATACGATATGAGATATATTGTCCTTATTTTACTAGTGTTTGCCGCGTCGATTACGTGGTCGCAGAATCTTGTTTTTGAGTTTAAAGGACAAGTAGATAACCTCGATGTTAATAAACGTGAAGGCGGTGTTACCGTTTCTATTGTGCAGAACGGAAGTACTGTTTCATCTGCTACGACTGCGTCAAATGGAAAGTACTCAATAGAGAGCGCGGTAAATTATAGATCTCCGTTTAAAGTGGTTTTTAGCAAGCCTGGATTCGTCTCCAAATTTGTTCAATTTAATCTTTCAAGTTTAAATGAAGAAGATATTCCAGCAGGAACGACTTTTAGACCTTTGGAGGATTTAAGTATGAGCATTTTCAGTACACGTGACAATGCCGATTTTTCGTTTCTTAATTCTGAGTCCGTTGCAACGTTTGATTGGAATGCAAATGGGGCAGCCGTGAGATTAGATAAAGTCGAAAGTGCTAAAGTGAGTAAAAAGATTTTAGATTTATTAGAAAAAGCGGATAAAGACAAAGCTGAAGCTGAAATAAAGTACCAAGCAGCAATAGCTAAGGCTGATGAATTGTATAATTCAAAAACATATGAAGGTGCTTTGGCTAAATATGAGGAAGCGCTAAAATATAAGCCAGCTGAAAAATATCCTGCAGATAGAGTTGTAGAACTTGACGCATTAATTCAAGCCAATAAGGCAAAAGCTTTAGCTGAAGCTCAAAAGGATGAGAAATACAATAATCTTATTGCTGCTGCTGATAATTTAAAAGGACAAGGTAAATTGGAAGAAGCAGTTGTGAAGTACCAAGCTGCTGTAGCGGAAAAAGACGCGCAATATCCTAAAGATCAAATTGCTGCATTAACGAAACAAATTGAAGACAAAAAGAAAGAAGCAGAAAATCAGGCTAAATACGATGCTGCGATAAAATCTGCTGATGGATTCTTAAAACAAAATAGTGTTCGTGCAGCCCGAGATAAATACATTGAAGCTTCTAAATTAAAACCATCAGAACAATATCCAAAAGATAAATTGGCTGAATTAGATGGAAAACTAGCTGAGCAGGCAGAAAAAGAAGCAGTAAAAAAGAAATACGATGATGCCATCGCTGCTGGTGATGCCTTGTTTAATGAAGAGAAGTTTGCAGAGGCTAAAGTGAAATATCAAGAAGCATTGGCAATTGAGGCTTCTTCAACATACGCAAAAGGGCGAATTACACTTATCGATGCAAAATTGAAGGAGCTGCAAGATGCAAAGGCCAAAGAGGAACAAATAAAAAAGTTGCTTGCTGAGGGAGGAGCTTTGATGGTTGGTTCTAAATGGGACGACGCAAAAGCGAAATACAATCAAGTTCTGTCTTTGGATTCGGAAAATGAAGAAGCAAAACAAAAGTTGGCTATTATTGATCAGAAGCTAGAAGAGGCAAAAAACTTGGCTCTTCAAGAAGAGAATTACAATAAGCTGGTAAAAGAAGGAGATGCTGCAAACACAGCGAAAAAATACGAAGATGCAATTTCCAAATACGAGCAGGCAATCCAAATTAAATCGACTCCAGAAGTCGTTGGTAAAATAGATGCGATTAAAAAAATAATGGCTGATATTGCCTCGGCGAATGAAAAGAAGGCAAAGTATGATGAAGCAATAAAATCTGGAGATGAATTGTTTAAAGCATCTGATTGGGAAGCTTCAATAGCAAAATTTAAGGAAGCTCAAGCAATAGATAATACCCAAGCATATCCTGCTCAAAAAATCACTGAAATTGAAAAATTAAAGGCTGAAGCAGCTGCTAAGGACCAGAAAAAAGCAAATTACGACGCGGCTGTAGCTGCTGCAGATGACTTGTTTAATGCCGCAAAGTGGGATGAAGCAAAAGCAAAATACAGAGAAGCGCTAACGATTGACAATACACAATCTTATCCAACAGGTAGAATTTCTGAAATAGACGCGTTGGTTGCAAGTGCTGCTGAAGAGGCTAAATTGAAAAAGAAGTACGAAGACATTGTAACTGCCGCAAATAAATTGTTTGCAGAATCGGATTGGGAAAAAGCGAAAGCGAAGTACAAAGAGGCGATTTCTATTGATGCTACTCAACCTTTGCCTGCTCAAAAAATAGCTGAAATTGAAAAAATTCAAGCAGATGCAAAGGCTGAGGCGGATAAAAAAGCCAATTATGACAAATTAATTGTAACTGCCGATGACTTGTTTTCTAAAAAGAAATGGGAAGATGCTAAGTCGAAGTATCAAGAAGCAATTGGCATTGACGCAACTCAAGCATATCCGAATACTAAAATTGCAGAAATTGATAATTTATTAGGAAATGCAGCTGCTGAGGCTGAACGTAAAGCGAAATATAATTCTGCAATTAAAGCTGGTGATCAATTGTTCGATTCAGAAAACCTGGCAGAAGCAAAGGCAAAATATAATGAAGCAATTGCAATTGATGGAACCCAAGCTTATCCAAAAGATAAAATTGCTTCGATTGATAAATTAATAGCTGAAAAGGCTGCTGATACTCAAAAAGCTGAAAAGTATAGAGCAACAGTTGCTTCCGCCGATAATTTATTTGAACAAAGTAAATGGGCAGAAGCAAAAGTGAAATACCAAGAAGCTTTAACTATAATTCCTTCTGAAATGTACCCAGTTCAGAAAATTGCGGAAATTGATAATAAGATTGGAGTAGAAGCAAAAATCAAAGGTCTTTTAGCTGAAGGGAAATCACTTTTTGATCAAAACAAATTGGAGAATGCCTTGGGCAAATATCAAGAAGTAATCGCAATCGAATCTACGAATGCAACCGCTAAAACACAAATTGAGGCAATAAACGCAAAGTTGTCTGCTCTTCAAAGCAATGCGGAAAAAGAAGCGAATTTTGAAAAATTGAAATCAGAAGGTTATGCTTTGGCTGCAAATAAAGATTATGAAAATGCGATTTCAAAATTGGAACAAGCACTTAGTATTAAGAGTGATGGAGATGTAACAGCGAAAGTCAGTGAAATAAAAGCACTGATGGCTGCGCAAAATGACAAGAAGAATTTGGATGAGAAGTACTCTAAATTGTTGGCAGATGCTGGAAACAAAGAAAGTTCTTCTGATTATTCAGGCGCTATAAAATTATATAAAGAAGCATCCGCTCTAAAACCTACTGAATCCTTTCCAAAAGAAAAAATTACAGAACTTGAATCGTTGATTAGTGATTCCAACGCCCAAAAAGTTATTGATGAAAAATATCAAGCAACAATGAAAAAGGGTGATGACTTAATGGCTCAGAAAAAATATTTGGATGCGATTAAGGAATTTAATAATGCACTAAATATAAAGCCAGAAGAAAGAGAGCCAGTAGATAAGGCTGCAGAAGCAGCTCGTTTAGCGAAGGAATCTGAAACAGATGGAGATGAACAATATGAGAAAATTTTAACTGTAGCACAAGGAAAAATTGAAACGAAGGAATATGTAAAAGCGATTGAGTTATTAAATAGAGCAATGGGCTTGAAGCCTTCGGATCCTCGACCTCAAGAATTATTGAATACGATTGCGAATCTAAAGAAAATCGATGCTGAATACGATGCCTTTATGAAAAAAGGAAATGATTTGGCAGCGACTAAATCGTATCAAGATGCAAAAACAGCCTATACAAGTGCGCTTTCAAAAAAACCAACTGAAACGTTACCTGTGGAAAAAATAGCAGAAATGGATAGACTAATTTCTGAATCAGCTTCGAATAATCAAAAAGATCAACTGTATAAAGATTACATGACCAAAGGTAACTCTGAGTTTTCTAAAAAAGAGTATTTGACGGCATTGTCTCATTATCAAAATGCACTTTCTGTTAAGGAGAATGATGTTGCCGCAATGAATAAGATTAAAGAAGTTCAGCAAATTCTAGATGATATTGCAAATGCAAAAGCTGAAAATGTTGAACTGACGAATGAATTTAATGCGATACTTAAAAAAGCAGACGCAAAATTTACTGCAGAAGACTATTTAAATGCTAAAACCTTGTATTATGATGCGCAGGCATTAATTAATAATTCTTATGTGCAGACTCAAATAAAAGAGTGTGATCGATTGGAATGGGAAAAAAGCAATAGAGAAAGACAGGCTGAATATCAAAAGATTATTGATGCTGGTGATAAGTACTTTATGCTTGGTGATTATGAAAAGTCAAAGGAGTATTTTCTCCGTGCTAAAAATGTGAGAAATGAAGATGCTTATCCTCGAAAAAAACTAGCTGAAATTGAAAGTTTATTGAATCCCGTAGTTGTGGAATCTGGTAAATTGGAAGATTTAGGTGATCCATTTGACAATTCTATAATGGACGGAGATGCTCTATTGGCAAAAGCCGAAGCCGAAAGAAAATTAATTAAAAAGACAAAGATTCAAACTCAACATAATAAAATTCATGACAGCGAATCTGAAATGACTTTAGCTAAAACGAAGGATAATTATGATAATACGAATGAAATATACATGGTTTATCAAAAAATTGGTGTAGAAGCTGGTGAATCTGATTTAAATCGCCAAGCAATTGTAGACGCACTTCGCTTATCACAGTTAGCGCTTGAAAATAAAGATAGATCTAATGTTAATATTGAGAGTTCTGAAAATCAAACGGATCAAGTCATGTTAAACACGATCGTGAATCAATCTGCTTTGGTCTACGGAGAGAAAGAAAGCGTTTATCAAGAGAATACGGATGTGATGAATAACTACAATGTTCTTCAAGCCAATTCTGTTACCGAGAAAAATAGAGCTGCGTATAAAGGGAACATTGATTCTGATCAAACCTTAAACACCGTGCATATTCAAGTTGGAGAAAATACGGTTGAAGGAAATAAATTGCGTGAAAATAATACGGAGGTTTTAAAGAAAAGTAGCAAAGAACTTTCGGATGCTACCGTGAATGACTACAACAATGAATTAGAGAAGTACATTTCAAACAAAGGAGTAATCAACAAGGAGATCAATTACAACAATGGAATCGACGATTTAGCCCGAGAAGCACATGGGGAAAAAGTAGAGTACATGAAAATGATTGATAAAAAGGTACAGGTCAAAGATCAATCAGTGCATAAAGGTGACCTTGAACAACGTCAAGACGCGAATAAGACAATTCATAATTCTTACGCTAATGTAGGTAACAATACAGCACGTGAGATTGAAAAACGTGAGGACAACATTAACAAGTTAGTGGATGTAAATAAAACGTTACAAGCGAAAAATGCTGCTGACAATATTGGACAACAAGAAAAACATCATGATGCAGCAGGTGAATTAAGTAAAGTGACAAATGAGCCAAAACAAAGGTCTAAAGTCGCAAATTCACTTGGTGAAGAATATCCTGAAGGTGTTACTGAAGAGTCATTTACACAAAATGATAAAGATGGATTAATGAAAGCGATAATCACGCGTAGAATAGTTGTTATTGACGGTCATGCAGATGTTTATATAAGAACGCAAACATTGAATGGAATTACGTATAGTAAAAATGGTACACCAAGTTTATCACATGTTTGGTCAAGCGAAACGCAAGATCCTAGCCTTAAGCGTAATTATTAGTACGATTTTATCGTCTTGTATAGAAGCGACTGAGGACTTTTCTTCTTATGAAATCAAGGGAGAAACCCAGGGTACAACTTATTCCATCATAATTGTTGATGAGAATGTTTCTGTCACAAAACAGGAAATAGATTCAATTTTTTCGAAGTTTGATAATTCATTGTCTACGTATGTTCCAAATTCTGTGATTTCGAAACTCAATTTTGGAATCGGCACTTCAAGAGTTGAAGACGAAAGTGGTTTTTTTAAACGTTGCTATCAACTTTCTCAAACTATTTATTCGAAATCAAAAGGTGCATTTGATCCTTCTGTTTTTCCATTGGTCAAAGGTTGGGGATTTATGACGAATATGGAGTCGCCATTATCGCAGCATGAAGTTGATTCATTAATTGCATTTGTTTCATTTGAACCAGGATTGTTGCACGATGTTGTTTTCGACAAAAAAACGATTGAACTTGCCAAAAAACATCCCAATTTTAAAATCGACTTTAATGCAATTGCCCAAGGTCTTTCCGTTGATGTAATAGATGAGTTTTTGGCTAAAAAAGGATATAAAAACTATTATGTTGAAATTGGTGGAGAATTAATCGTACGAGGACATAATAGAGAAGGTAGTGTTTGGCGAATAGGGGTTGATGTGCCAAAAGAGAACCTAACAAATAGAGAATTGGAAAATGTTCTTTTTTTAACTGAAAAGGCGGTTGCTACTAGTGGGAATTACAGAAAATTTTATGAGGTTGATGGCAAAAAGTATGCACATACGTTGAATCCAAAAACAGGTTTTCCAGTACAGCATTCCTTATTAAGTGCAACAGTTATTGCAGATGATGCCGCAACAGCAGATGGGTATGCAACGGTTTTTATGGTGTTGGGAGTTGAAAAATCGCTTCAATTTGTTCAGGAAAATTCGGATTTAGGATTAGAAGTCTATTTGTTGTACACAGATGAATCGGGCAAAATTCTTCGAAAAATGTCTTCAAATTTTTCAAAATACTTAAATCATTAGGGTTATTCGCAACGGAATGTGAGTAACTAATCCAATAATAGAAATCTTCAGTCTCGACTTCTTGTAATTTTATACAAATAATTTTTATGAAGGAGAGTAAGGTTTTAAGAGCATCAATGCTCATCGGGATGTTAATTTGCGCAGGAATTGTAATAAATTACTACTGGCAGAACTCGGCTTTGGAAGCATTAAAGGAGATTCCAATGTATGTAATGATTGTAACTCTGGTTTATATTTTAATTCAAATTTTTAAGAGATCAATTTTTAAAGAACAGCGATGGTACGATTGGTTGTATTATGTCGGATTAATAGCAATTATGCTGCCAACGGTGATGGTGTCGGAAAACAATCTTTCGATTTTTAATGTTATTACAGATACCTGCACATTGTTTTTAATAGTTCCAATCATTTTGGAAGGTAAAGTTTTAGTTAATGGAAAAAAGTAATCAGCGCGTTCATTTTATAGCGATTGGAGGAAGTGCAATGCACAATTTGGCGATTGCTTTAAGTCGCAAAGGAATGATAGTTACCGGTTCGGATGATGAAATTTTTGAACCTTCGAAAGGCAGATTAGCGAAACAAGGCATTTTACCTGAATCCATTGGATGGAATACTCAGTTAATATCTAAAGATCTTGACGCTGTAATTTTGGGAATGCATGCTAGAGAGGATAACCCAGAATTATTAAAAGCGAAGGAGTTAAATATTCCGATTTATTCGTATCCCGAATATTTGTACGAACAAAGTAAAGATAAAACACGCGTAGTAATTGGTGGCTCTCATGGAAAAACAACAATAACGTCCATGATTTTACATGTAATAAATGAAGTTGGAATAAACGTGGATTACATGGTTGGCGCTCAATTGGAAGGGTACGATTGTATGGTTAAAATCACCGAGGAAGCGGAAATTATGATTTTGGAAGGAGATGAATACCTGAGTTCTCCAATCGACCGCAGACCGAAGTTTCATTTGTATAGACCCAATGTAGCAATTATTAGTGGAATTGCTTGGGATCATATTAATGTCTTTCCAACATTTGAAAATTACGTTGATCAATTCGATATTTTCTGCTCTTTAATCGAACCAAATGGAACATTAGTGTATAATGCCGAAGATCAAGAAGTAAATCGTTTGGGAGTGAAGTACGCTTCAGAACTCAATACGATAGAGTACCAAACGCCAGATTATGAGGTTGTTGCCAATGGTACGCTTTTGAAATTTGAAGGGAATGAATATCCGTTATCAATTTTTGGAGGGCATAACCTTCAAAATTTGATGGGCGCAATGGAATTAGGTAAAGCGATAGGTATTGCTCCAGAAAGATTCTTGACTGAAATGGCAACTTTCACGGGTGCAGGAAAACGATTGCAAAAGGTTATTGAAAAAGATGATTTCGTAATGTTTAAAGACTTTGCTCATTCTCCTTCTAAGTTGAAGGCAACTACAAAGGCCGTGAAAGAGCAATATCAAGATCGAACAGTGGTAGCTTGTATGGAATTACATACGTTTTCTTCATTAAAAAAGGAATTTTTACCACACTATAAGGATGCCATGAAGGTTGCGGATATCGCTGTTGTTTATTTTAGCCCTGAAGTTGTAAAACATAAGAAATTAGAGCCGATATCGAAAGAGCTTGTTGCCGAAGGCTTTGGAGGAAACGTGATTGTTATGAATGAAACATCCGAAATTCTAGAATTTATACATTCCAGAAAGTGGAATAATTCAGCGTTACTGATGATGTCTTCCGGGAATTTTGATGGAATCGATTACGACCAATTAGGGGAAGAGCTCGCAAGATAAATCTTCAAGTTTGGTCGGGAATCTTGCTAGGTTGATGACTTAATTGTTGTATATTTAAATAATCTACCTAATACATAGTTCATGAAAAAAATTATCGTTTTCTTTTTATGCTTTTTCGTATTTAATTCTCATTCACAAGGGAATATCACAGTCGGATCAACAACAGTTGAGGTTGACACAGTTTATACTGGTTTGGATATTCCATGGGAAATTATCTATGGACCAGATGGATTTATTTGGACCACTGAAAGAAAAGGTATTATCAGCAGAATAGATCCAGTTTTAAAGACGAAAACAGTTGTTCTCGACATAGTTAGTTCGGTTTATCAAAATTCAGAATCAGGTTTATTAGGAATGGCATTACATCCAAATTTTGCAAGTACTCCTGAAGTGTTTATTGCATATACCTATGGAACATTCTCCAATATTAACGAAAAAGTAGTAAAATACACATACAATGGAAGCAATCTAGTTAATGAAGTAATTTTAATAGATAATATTGTGGGAAATACTACGCACAATGGTTCCAGGATTTCTATTTTAAGCGATAATACAATTTTATTTTCCACGGGCGATGCTCAGAATCCATCATTACCGCAAGACATAAACGAATTGAATGGAAAAATTTTACGCGTCAATATGGATGGTTCGATTCCATTAGATAATCCATTTCCAGGGAATCCAGTGTATTCTTTTGGTCATAGAAATGTACAGGGAATTTTACAGCATCCAAACGGAAATGTATATTTATCAGAACATGGAGCCTCTACAGATGACGAGTTTCAGATATTGGAAATAGGCAGAAATTATGGTTGGCCCAATGTCGAAGGGTTTTGCGACCCTGGAGGAGAGCAAACTTTTTGCACTTCAAATAATGTAAAGGAACCGATACTAGTATGGACACCAACCATTGCTCCTTCTGATATGATTTATTATAATAATTCACTTTTCCCGGAATTTGACGGTCGAGTTTTAATGTCCGTGCTTAAGGACAAACGAATAATTGCAATGAAACTAAGTGCTGATGGGTTAAATGTTATTAATGAAGATCATTATCTTATCAATCAATTTGGAAGACTGAGAGACATTTGCGTTGGCCCAAATAAGGAAATTTATCTTGCAACTAATGGTTCGTCTTGGTCAAATACGAATCCAAATACACATACTATTATTGTACTAAAACCCTTAGAGAATGTAGGTGTTTCGACTGCATTTATGGAGGATTTTAAGATTTATCCAAATCCAATTGATGGTGATTTTACAGTTGAAATGAGTATCAATGAAATCGGAGCATTAATGGAGATGAAAGATATGAGTGGTAGAGTCCTTTATCAATCAGTAGTTGCAGAATCAACAGAACTCATAGATACGTCAATGCTTTCAAAAGGAGTTTACAGTTTAACATTTACAAAAGGAAATGAATCCATAACCAAAATGATAGTAAAATAAGTAGCATTTAAATAGGCGAGTAGGGTATTCTAACGCTTCAACTTTTCTTCAATATCATTGATTTTTCTTTTATTCATTTCAAGTTGATCCTCGATGTACTTCTTGTACGCTTTCTTAGTTGCTGAAGTTTGTACTAACTGATCGGTTAAGTAATTCCCATAAGAAATCAGTCCTGATTTTTGGAATTCAAGTAGTTTTTGACCTAGCGTTCTTTTTTCGTTTTCAGTGATGTTTTCCATCAGTTTCGTTTAAATATTATTTGGTCTAAAGTTAAAAACTTGAACAGTTTTTAAGCGTAAAATCGTTCTAATCAATTTCAAAAAAGGGAGCAGATGCCCCCTTCAACTAATTAAAAACTGTAAATTACAAGTGGCTGGTTCTTAATTTTTTATTACTTTCTTCATTATCGTTCCCTTATCTGTTTTTATCTCGACTAGGTATGTTCCGGTTTTAAATGCTTGAAGATTTACTTCAGATTCAGTTTGCGATAAGATTTTCGAAGCATTCATATCATAAAGCGAAACACTCAAAATGTTTGATGTTGTTTGGATGTGAATTTTTTCATTCGTAGGATTAGGTGAAATTGTAAGTTCAGAGGTTAGTTTTTGGTCTGCAATTATGTTTGCTGTTGGATTTCCTAAGTTTTCTATTTGATTCTGAGTTAATAAGTAATCATAGATTCTCAATTCATCAATATAAGATGCGATATCCGCTGTAAAATTAGAAGTCATTCCCATATAAAAGTGAGTAGGAGTTACTTGATCGTACATCACCTCATTCTGTGAAGTGTTAAAAACACCATCGATATAAATCTCAGTTGAAACACCATCGTTTTGACAAACAACATGGTGCCAATTACCATCGTTTAAATTATTTGTAGTCGATACCAAACTTGCACTTGAACTTCCATCAAAAAAACAAGAAACATTTGAACTTTGAAATTGAACACCAAAACCTGTTCCAGCTTGAATAATGTAACCATTATTGTCAGTTCCCGCCTTTAACCAGAAAGCAACAGCTGTACCTGTCCATCCAACATTGTTAAATGGAACGGTAGTTTTTAGACCTTTACCATTTTCAAAATAGACACATGAGTCAAGATTATTTCCCGATTGACCTTGTGAGAATCCGTATGGATTACCTGTACCGAAAGATTCCAGCGTATTGTTATTTGCAGAAGAGTCTAACGTATCACCATCAAAATTATACTGGTAAACGAGATTTTGAGCATTTGTAGTAATCGAAATTACGCTTAAAATTAAAAGTAATGTTTTTTTCATAATGTTATTTTTATATTTCACCATGAATTTAACTACTTCGAACAAGTTATAAAAAGAGAGTTTACCAAATATATCTTTGGGTTTATGATTGGGAAAAAAAGTTCCTTTATTCCATTATTTTCTCAAAATCAGTCATTCTATTTCGCGATAATCGAGCTTGAACATCATTAGTTAGAACAATATCGCCTTGATTTTTATTAAATGAATCAACTTCCTTAACTGAGATAATCCAGGATTTGTGTGCACGAAAAAACACATCACCTTCTGGTAAAATGGACTCAAAATGTTTTAAATTTTTGCTTACTAATAAATTGTCGTCTTTTTTTAAATGAATTAAACTATAAGCGCCTTTTGCTTCTATTGCAATAATTTCAGATAAGGAAACAATTCTTTTCTGTCCAAGTTCAGAAATCACGATTTTCCCTAATTTCTTTTCCTTCATCGATTCCATTAAGATATGAAAACGTTCCGCATCTTTTGTTTTTTCTATACGTTCGGTTAGTTTATCAAGTGCTTCTTGCAGGCGAAGTCTGTTAATGGGTTTAACTAAATAGTCGATTGCACTTAACTCAAAAGCTTTAATTGCATATTGATCGTAAGCAGTGACGAAAATGATTTCAAAATCAATCGAATCAAAAAAGGAAGCAATTTCGTATCCAGCATAATTAGGCATTTGAATATCTAAAAATACGACGTCAGGTTTTTTTGATTTAATTGCAGAAACGGCTTGTTCTATATCAATACAATGGTCAATTATGTCTATTGCACATTTGGAACGTAGAATTAAATTGTGAAGTACGTCTCTGGCTGCAGATTCATCATCAACGATTATTGCTTTTATATTGTTCATATACAAATCTGACATAAAATTTGGAATTGAGTTCAATGATTTAATGATTGGTACGAATCATTTTATAAACGTTTAAAAAATTCGATGAAACGGCATTGTCAAAATAACACGGGTTCCAATCGCTTTGTGGTCTTCGTACAAATCTTCAATTGTATATCCAACTTCTGCATGATTTTGGGATTTTAATATTTCCAAGCGCTTGTTTATTGCTTCTAAGGCAAATGATTCATGACCAGGAGATTGCCTTTCTTGTATTTCTTTAGATTTTGTTCTTCCTACGCCGTTATCTTCAATTATACACGTTAGTTTATCGTCTAAAATAAAACGTATGGAAATCGATTTACGTCCTTGTTTATGTAGTAAACCATGTAACAGAGCATTCTCAATAAAAGGTTGTACAAGCATTGAAGGAACTTTAATATCGACGGATTCATCCATATGAATGGTATATTCTAAATCATCTTTAAAGCGCAATTTCTCTAAGCGTAGATATATATTTAAAAATTCAATTTCTTTTCCGATAGGAATGAAAGATTGATTAGAATAGTTTAATGTATTTCGAACCAGTTCTGCAAAAAGTACAATATAATCGTAGGAAGCGTCTGTATCTTCCTTTAATACTAGATCTTGAATTGAATTGAGGGCATTAAAAATAAAATGGGGATTCATCTGAGAACGTAAGGCTTTTAGTTCAGATTCTAACAGTCCAGTTTGAATTTTTTGTTTCGCTAAACGCTCTTTGTTTTTAGCACGTATGTTTTTTATGCGTAAAAAAAAGATAAAGCCAATTGTCGAAAAAGATAGCACGCTGATTAATACGTAAAACCACCATTTCTGATAAAACGGAGCATCGATAGAAAAAGAGTGTCGAATTATTTCACTTTCGACTTGTCCATTGATAGATTGAACCATAAATGTATAATCTCCTGGAGGAAGAGCATTGTATGTTACTTTATTATTTTCATAATTATTCAATGACCAATTTTTGTCATATCCCTTTAGTTTAAATCGATATTTTACAGTATTTCGGTAACGAATAGTAGAAACTGAAAAGTTGAATTCTATTTTGCGCTGTTCACTTGCTAATTGATGTTCAAAATTTATTT
This sequence comes from uncultured Flavobacteriales bacterium, assembly GCA_913059205.1. Classification (GTDB taxonomy): domain Bacteria; phylum Bacteroidota; class Bacteroidia; order Flavobacteriales_D; family Crocinitomicaceae; genus UBA4466. Next base: position 6,979 of record CAJXRM010000053.1, on the reverse strand, counting down.
TATCATTTACACAAATACCAGTAATCAAAATTGGAAGCGGTTCTGATTTTACATTTAAGTTATGTAAAGCAATGTATTCAATGTTCTTAGAATCGGTTAGATAGAGGTGGTCATTTAATATATGGAAGTCTGAAACTCTCTCACAATTCAATCCTTGTGCATAATTTAGAGTCTCAAATTTTATATAATCCAATTTTGAACGATACAATTTACTATTTGAAAGGATGTACAAATATGAACCATGGATTTCCATTTTCCGTATTTGGTCTTTAAATGGAATTTGCCTGATGACTTTATCTTTATGTAAAACCAAAACACCATAGTTTTGTGTTCCTATATACACTTCAGTTTTATTCACCACAAGCGAATTTGGATAAATCGCTTGTCCTTTGTATTTAAATTGCTTTAAAGACTTATCCTTTTTTAATTCCATTAGTCCAGATGATAAACCAGTATAAATGGTTTTCGTAAGTGGAGCAACGACTACATTGTAGGATCTACTTGTAAGTTCTTTAATAGGTTTAATTACAATTTTATTTTTCTCATTTTGAATGATCGAAATACCATCGTTAAATGCAAGTAAGCCTGAAGTTTTAGATGTAAAAAAACTGTGTTTTATTGACGCACCGTGTTGGGCAATATGGTTGAGTTTAGTTTTATTCCATGAAGAAATTTGAACACCTTTTCCATACGAGTACAAAAGCAATTGTGCGTTTTCCCAAAACCCAATGTATTCTATTCCCTTTTGTTCTTGTTCTTCGTATAATAATTGAAGCCCATTGTTGTTGTATGAATAAATTTTACCTCTGTCGGTACCCAGAAATAAAAGATTTTTATTGTCGGATGAAAGGCATGTTATTTTTTCGTCTTCTGCCTTAATACGCAGGACATTATCACTTTTTATAAGAAGTATTCCATTATCAAAAGTAGAAAGTAAGGTATTGCCTTCATAGTCCTCAAAAACATCTGAAATGAAATAATCACTATAAAGTCGTTCACCTTTATTTAACGCTTTAAAGTTGCTATCAAATAAATATACGCCATTAAAACCTCCAGAAACCCATAATTTATCTTTACTTTGGTATATCCTTAATCCATTGGTCGCATGAATATTAGCCAATGTTGTAATGTACTTGAAACCTTTAGTGTCTTCATTAAACTCATATACCTTATGCTTGTTAGGCTCTACGATATATGTTTTGTTCTTCAGTTTTAACCAGTAAATAATTAATTGACCATTTTCTATCAAGCTGTCATTTACAGTTTTTGAAGTGATATGTGTAAACTGCCCATTTTCTTGTTGTAAGATTTCACCGCTTGAAGAAGAACAAATGGTTTTATTATTACCAAGATTGTGGAAGTTAATCGGTGCTCCATCTGTAAATAGTTTTTTGGATAAAACTACATTTTTCGTTCTATCCTTTGAAATTGAAATCAATCCAGATGACTGAATTAATAAATTGTCTTGGGAATCAGTAGATAACCACATGTTGTGGTGTTTCAAGTCTTCATTTATTTGGTGAAACAAGGAGATTTCTCCTTTAGCAATTCGAAATATCTGATGGTGTAAATTAAAGCAATAAATCACTCCTTTGCTGTCCTTGGTAAATCCAAAAACCGAGGCGCCTTTCATTTCTTTGCAGCTTATTTGTTGATAGGAGTAGCCATCATGAAATAAAACACCTTGATCTGTTGCTAGGATGTAATTCTTTTCATTGTCTTGAATTACATCATAAATATCTAACCCTTTGAATTGATTCTCGTCAAAAAGTGAATACGTAAGTTGTTGTCCGTAGGCAGAAAGTAAGCAAAATAAAAAAAGAAGAAGAGATATATGCTTCACACGACAAATATAAGGCGTATTTGTATAAAAGGAAGTTGCATTAAACTCAACTTCCTTTTGTGACCATGAAAAAAATTAAATTTTAATTATTCGCTGTTGGTGAATCCCCTGATCGGTAAGAACTGAAATAATGTAAATTCCTTCAGAAAGCTCAGCTATTGAGAATGAGGAGTTAGTTTCAGTTTTCATTAATTTACCATGTAAATCAAAAATGCGAACTAATTTAACCTGATTCCCAGAGCTTATATTAATATTGTTGGAAGTAGGAATTGGAAATACCGAGACCGTATTGGAATTAGATTCTTCAGTTATTCCTAGTCCTGAACAATTTGTGTCAAAAGATGCTCCAGAGTCAATCATTGTCCAATTGGTGTTAGAATAAGAAACATCGTCCACCTTAATACAGGTAAGATTAGGATTGTTCTGTGCGAAGAATAAGATTGAGTTCACATTGTTTCCATTTGCAACGTTCAATGAACTTAGGTTATTCTGATTGAAAATGTATCTATCTAAACCAGTACACATACTGACATCTAAATCTGTAATAAGGTTTTCAGAAAGATTTAAAGTTGCAAGTGTAGATGTCGTTGGTAAGCTCACAGATGTTATCTCATTATTATAAAGGAAAACTCCCTGTAGATTGGTATTCATAGATAAATCAATACTTGTTAAGTCATTATCAAATGCAGATATGTACTCTAAAGCTGTCAAACCAGATAAATTCAAAGTTTGTATTGCATTTTCTTCACAGTAAATCTCTGTTAAAAATGGACTGTTTCCAAAAGATAAGGTAGACATACCATTATTATCACAATAAACGGCTGTTAAAAAACCATGAGTAGAAAAGTCTAATGTTGAGAATCCGCAACTCGAAGCATCAAAAGTTCCTAACGCCGTGCAGCTTGAAAGGTCAATAGTATTCAATTGCGAATTGCTGTAACAACTAATTAAAGTTAGACTTGGATTGTTACTAACATTAATAGAAGTCAATTGATTTGCTCCACAGCGCAAGTGATTTAGGCCTGGAATGCTACTCACATCAACGCTCGTTAAATTGTTGCCTTCACAGAATAATTGAATCAAACCTGTATTTGAACTAACGTCCAAGCTTGTCAAATCATTCGAAGAACAATCTAGGAAATTAAGCACTGTTAAATTACTTAAGTCAACACTAGTAACTTGATTTAAGTCAAAGTACAAGCCTTCAATCAAATTAAATTCTTCAATTCCTGTTAAGTCAGAAATATTCATGCTTCCACAAGAAATTTCTCCCGAAAATGAGTTTGCTTCACTGACCTGTATCTCAGTATCCATATTCGTATTAATGGATGTATTTCCAACTAAATATGCTTTGAAGTTGGCATCTGGAATAGTTACATTTTGACCGATGGAAGGAATTGCAAAGAATCCCATAGAAATTAAAAGTAATGATCTTTTCATAATTGTGTTATTAGATTTAGACACAAGGTTAAAAAGTAACAGACTACAATTAAAAGAGACTTTATGAGTTGTACTAACGGGTTTATGAATGGAGTTAAATTTACTTTAGTCTAAAATACAAGTACATATAATACTATGAAAGTAGAAGTGCTTTTTATCAAAAAAAAAGGGAGTCGAATCAAATTCAACTCCCTTTCTTCTAAGAATGTCTGTACTTAGTTTTTAATAAATCGTTTTCGAGTTATTCCATAGTTCGTTTTAATCGAAAGTAGGTAAACCCCTTGTGGTAATTCTGATACCGAGAAGTTCAGCTCTGATTCTGTTTTTAACAAATTCCCTTGAATGTCAAATAGACTAATCGTTTCAATTACCTGATCTGTTTGAATTCGTATCATATTACTTGTTGGATTTGGATAAACAGTAATTTGTTGGTTGTTTTCAGGAAGATTCGTTACGGAAGTTGTTCCTGAGCAATCTTCACTGAATGTATGCTGAACATCTATATTTGTCCAATTGGTTGTGCTATACGCCGCGTCATCCACTTCAATGCAGGTTAAGCTAGGATTATTTAGAGCGCTAAATAATCCGTTCACAATATTGGAGTTATTTCCATTGGCTACATTTAAACTTGAAAGTTGATTGTTCTCGCAGATCAATAGAGTTAAGGCTATATTGCTACTAATATCAAGACTCACAAGCAGATTACTTGGGCAATTTAGTTGCTCCAGCATTGGGCTGTTATTAACATCTATAGATGTCAGATCATTATTAATGCATGAGAATATTATTAAATTAGCACAATTGGTTACATCCACTGATGTGAGTAGGTTGTAGTTACAATATAAATACCCCAAATTGGTATTGTTGGTCATATTCAATGCACTAATATCATTGTGATTACAGTTTAAATAACTAATTGCAGGATTAGCAGAAAGATCTAGGCTAGTTAAATCATTGTATTCACAATTCAACCAAGCCAGTGAACTATTATTACTAAAATCTAGCATTGTAATCTGATTATCATCACAACCCAAGTCTTCCAATGCTACATTATTAGAAGTATTCAATGAAGTGAGTTCATTGTTGTCGCAAAATAATCTAGTCAATGCGGTATTGCTGCCAATATCCAAAGAAGTTAGAAGGTTATCTTCACAGAATAATATAGTAAGATTTGTAAATGCCTCTATACCTGTTAAATCTGAAATGCTGAGATTTTGACAATCAATTGTACCAGCAAAAGCCTGCGCCTCTGTACATTGTATTTCAGTATCCGCATTTGTGTTAATTGCTGTGTTTCCGACTAAATATGCTTTAAAATTGATATCTGGAATGGTAACAGTACACCCAATTCCGCTTCCGCAATCTACGCTGAATTCTGTTTGTACATCCACATTGAACCAATGCGTTTCGCTCCAATATGCGTTATCAACTTCAATACAGGTCAAAGAAGGGTTTTGGTGCGCGACAAAATAAGTGAAATTAGAATTGTTTCCGTTGGCTACATTTAAAGAAGTCAACGTATTATTCTGTTGACAATCAAAAAAATTAATATTAGGATAACTGGAAATATCGAGTGTGCTTAATAAATTATTATCGCACAATAACTGCTCTAATCCATTATTACAAATAATGGAAGTTAATAGATTGTTAGAACACACGATAGATGTGAGAGATGTGCAAGAACTAAGGTCTAAAAAAGTCAATTGGTTATTGGAACATGTAATAGCTGTTACTCCCGTAAACGCTTCAATTCCAGTCATGTCGGAGATATTCAGGCCAGCACACCAAATTACATTGTTGTAGGCTGTCGCCTCACTAACCTGTATTTCAGTATCCATATTCGTATTAATGGATGCGTTTCCAACTAAGAATGCTTTGAAGTTAGCATCTGGAATAGTCACGTTTTGACCAAAAGAAGGAATTGCAAAGAATCCCATAGAAATTAAAAGTAATGATCTTTTCATAATTATGTTATTAGATAATACACAAGAATAAAAAGAAATAGACTCCATTTATTAGAGACTTTATGAGTTGTATTAATGAGTTTACATATGGAGTTAAATCGACTTTAATTTAAAAACTCAAATATAAACTGCTGTATTAATTTTTTTGATTTGCGTTTTCCAAAGTCATTCATATCATTATGCTTTACGTTTTTAAGTTGCTCAATGATTATTCCGTATTCGTTTCGCTCGTCTTCCGTTAACAAAACCCCTTCATCGGCTGTTTTATCACTTGATCGAAGCGAATAAACGCCTAATTTATATTTCTTTGGAAGTGTTACACGTAAATGATCTAAGGTAATGATTTTATCTACGATATCTGGATAATATTGCGGAAACAAGAGGGAAATATCTCCACCATTCGAATGACCTATAAGCGTTATATCGTGGAAATCAAGTGTTGGTTTAGTTTTTATCAATTCGCTAATCACAAAGAAAATATTATCAACTCCTCTTTCCCACATGGGTAAGCGCACTACTTTTGGAATGCCACTAGTCGGTAGTAAACTATCTGTTGGCAGTTCATGTTGAACGCTGATGACATAATACCCTTTCGAAGCTAAAAAGCGAGTTACATACTCATAAACCAAATAATTCTTTTGGTAGTTGGCGCCGTAGCCGTGACTGAAAATCACTACTTTTTGATTTTCTAGTTCGTTTATCGGTTGATAGATGGCAATCGGAATTTCACGTTGACGTGTTTCATCAAAAAGTCGAAGTGTATCGAGTTGAACTCCAAAATCGCTTTTGGAACCAACTACATGTTGTGTCGTCGAACAGCTGGAAAGTGAAACAACAATTGGAAGTGCGAAATAAAGAAGTTTGTACATTACTTTCTAAGTGCTCTCACAATTAATTCACGATAAACTGAAAGCACTTTGTTTTCCTTTTGTTTTGTTAGAGTTGGATTGGTATCAGGAATGCCATATACTATTTCAGGTTTTACTTTTCCATTCTCTTTTAGAATATTGCCATAGTGCTCCTTTTCAAGATTCATGTAGATTCTATCCGAATGGTCAATGGAAACCTCCATTTCTGCCATATTCAGAAAGTAATATTTAATGATTAATTCCTTGCCTAGCGCACTTGAGGCGTTCTCTTCTCTCGTTTCCCCATTTTGTTTAATATAGTCTTTCACCAAAGTGAAGTAAGTAGTATCCTCTAGGTCAAATTCACCCGAATTTGACGTGGAAGAAACATGAGGATAAGCCATATGTTGTTTGTGACCATAGGATGAGACAATAATTGCCAGTACTACGAATAACAAAGAGATTTTCATATAGCTAAATTTAAGTAGTTTAATGAATAGTCATGATTCGTCAATGTGAACAACCACACTAATTTACAAGTAAATATAGCAAATTAGAGAAACAACATATTTTTGAAAAAAGAAAGGTATTTGTCTTTTCTCATCTTAGAATACTGGGAAAATTCGAAGACTAAAAATCGGTCGGTGTTGATTCTAACTTTTAAATTTCAACCTTTCAGATCTCCCTTTCTTAAAAATCTTATTGCTAACTTCCTTTCCACGGCGCATTTCCTTTTGAACTTCTTCTGGTAAGGCATTAATTTCTTGGCATTCTTCCGAACAGCAGTTGTCCATCTTGGCAGCGCAACTTGGGCATTGGATAAAGAGTAGGTGACCTGTCTCTTATACACATCTGACGCTGCCGACGATCTACTCTGTGTAGAT
>CAJXRM010000052.1 GCA_913059205.1 uncultured Flavobacteriales bacterium | reverse complement strand
CGAGATTTCTGCCTGTCTCGTGGGCTCGGAGATGTGTATAAGAGACAGGTGTAACAATGTCAAGAATTCAGGAACGATTTCTTCTACACTATCTGTAATAAATACCTGATTAGAATATAAATTTATTTTATTTCGTTGAATTTCAATATTTTCTTTAATTCGTGGGAAATATAATATTCCGGTTAAATTAAATGGATAATCAACATTTAAATGAATATGGAAAAGTGGAGACTCCATCGTCATTGGATACAATTCACGGTAAAATGAATTATAATCATCTGTAGTTAAATCTACCGGTGCTTTCGTCCATGCTGGCGCAACATTGTTCACATAATTTGGAACTTCAACAGCAACACGTTTCACCTTGCCGTTTTCATCTTTTTCGCCTTTAGGATCATCTATGTATTCCGTTTTTGTACCAAATTCAACTAAAATCGGTAAGAATTTACAATACTTATCTAAAATTCCTTGCACTCGCGATTTTTCCAAAAACTCTGCTGATTCTTCATTGATATACATTACGATATCTGTACCACGAGTTTCTTTTTCAATCTCTGTAATCGTAAATTCTGGTGAACCGTTACTTTCCCATTGCACTGCTTGAGATCCTTCATGACGTGAAAGTGTTCTAATTTGAACCTTTTCAGCAACCATAAATGACGAATAAAATCCAAGACCAAAATGACCAATAATTTGTTCCGCCCCTTCTTTTCCTTTATATTGTTGTAAAAACTCTTCCGCTCCGGAAAATGCAATTTGATTGATGTATTTATCAATTTCATCAGCTGTCATCCCGATTCCATTGTCGCGAATAGTTAACGTTTTTTCCTCCTTATTCAAAATCACTTCGACTTTCAAATCTCCCAACTCACCTTTAAATTCTCCGTTTGAAGCGAAAAATTTTAATTTTTGAGATGCATCAACAGCGTTTGACACTAATTCGCGTAAGAAAATCTCATGATCAGAATACAAGAATTTCTTAATGATTGGAAATATGTTTTCCGTTTGAACATTAATTTGACCTGTTTTCATTTTTTTAATTTTTAGTTTTATTGATATCTCTAGTTGTCAATGATTATGCCATCAGAATTTTTGTGACAAAGTGTCGGGGAATTTAGACAATGTGGCACAGATACTTCTTTATTTCTATTTTTATAAAAAATTTGATATTGCTTGATGCTTTTGTATACGCTATTTATTTTTCTGTTGTTCTTTTTTGTTTTTCGTTACGCGAAAAATTTGCGTATTGATGGAATTAATAATTGGGGCTTACCAATTGCCTTTTCATTAAAAGTTATTGCTGGTTTTGTATTTATTTATATCTATTCTGAGATATATGGAATTGGCGATTTAAGTGGTGATGCTGGTGATTTTATGTTCGAAAGTAAGATTCTTAATGACGTCTATTTTAAATCCCCAATTGACTATTTGAGATTCATCTTTGGCTTTGATGATTTAAACCTTGCAAACCAATATCTATCCGAAACACATCATTGGGGAGCTGGAGAACAAGCTATCATTAATGATAACAGAAACATATTAAGAGTTCATAGCATTTTGCACTTTTTTAGTTTTGGAATGCCTTCGATACACATGATTATTATCTGTTTTCTTTCTACTATCGGTCTTATTCAGCTCGTGAAAGGCATACAACAGTTAACTGCTCTCAACCCTGCTTACATATTTTTGTTGTTCCTAATTCTTCCTAGTTTACTTTTCTGGGGTTCTGGACTTCTTAAAGAACCGTTTATGATTCTTGGAATTGGGTATTTTACGCGTGGACTTCTCTACAAAGGATCAATAAGGAGTAAATCAGTACTATTAATTATCGGTGCGTTTCTACTTCTAGCATTCAAGCCATACATACTTCTGTGCTTTTTACCTGCAATCAGTTTTTATCAACTGTATAAGTTTCTTCCGAAATTCAAGATTGCTGGTCCACTCGTAATTCTGACCGGTGTAATTGTTATTTTCTCTTCTCTCTTTTCAACTAAAAGAGACTTTGTAATTCAACTACTTTCAAGGAAACAATATGATTTTAATAATATCGGTAAGGGAGGAGTGTTTTTGCAGAATGAAAACAATTTCTTTTATATTCTTCCAGATCAATTTGATCAGTTAATGATTTCTGAAACAGTTGAAAGTGAGTTACGTGATTTGACTCCTGAATTGATGGCACAAGTAAATGAAGGAAAATTCATTGCTTTGAAAGACACATTGGACGTAACTATTATCAATCATGGTGGTTTTAAAGAACCAAAAAATGTCAAATTGTACCCCGATGGTACTCGGCGCACAATTGCGTATATTAATTATAAATCAGAAGGATTAATTGATGTTACTTTGATTAATAATTCTGGATTACAACTAGCAATTAATAGTTTTGAGGCAATCGTAAATAGTTTATTTCGACCGTTTCCATTTGACCCAGGCGGTAAACTAATTTACCAATCCATGATGGAAATTTGGGGAACATATTTTCTATTAATTTTCGCATTCTTAAAACGAAGAACTCTAGTACAGTCAGAAAAAGCACTAATAATTTCAATCATTCTATTTATCGTTAGTTTGTCTCTATTAATTGGATGGGTAACACCTGTTTTAGGCGCTATTGTTCGCTATAGGTTTCCTGCGTTAATGGCAATTTTAGTTATTTCATTAATCATTTACAAGGTTCCAAAAAGCCTTACAAATAAAGAAATCAACTGATAAACAGAGATATACGTATTTGGCATAAGATTTGAAATTAGTGGGTTATTAGAAACCAATTAAATTTTGAGTTATGAAAAAGTCACTACTAATTATCGCAGTATTGTTTTTGGTTCAACCTGTAGATGCACAGAGTTATTCACATCAACAAAATTCGTGTCATGGGCACAACGGAAACCATGGTCATCATCAAACTTATTATAACTCAAATTCATACAATGGATGCTATACGCCTAATACTGTTTCATGCTGTGCTCCAAATTATGGAAGTCACCACGGAGTTAGAATTATGTCAAATCAAGAACTAAACAGTGTTCTTCATGCCATTAAAAATGAGTCGTTTTCTTCTGATAAATTGGCAATCGCAAGACAAGCAGTATTGTTTCAGAACGTTCGTGCCAATCAAGTAGTAGAAATTGGAAATCTATTTAGCTTTGAAAGTGATCGATTAGCATTTGCGAAAATGGCGTATAAAAATACAATTGACAAACAAAACTACTACATGGTGAATTCAATATTTCACTTTAGTAGTTCAAAACGAGAATTAAACAATTTTATCTATAAATAAAGCCTAACCAAAAACATAAAAAGGAGTGAACGAATTCACTCCTTTTTTTATTCATGCATTTTTTTGAAATGATCCAAAACCTCGTTGATTGAGCCGAACGTCTTTCCACGAATGCTCATCATTTTTTCAAATGATTTCCAACCAACTTTTGTAATCCCCTCTTCTCTTTGTGGAATAAGCTCCTCGTTTCCAGAATAGTTCATGTGATACCAATACGTCTTCTTTAAAACAGGTTTATTTTTATAACTGTAAGAATGTAATGTTTTGCAAATAAATTTATTTATTGTTGGCCCGTTAATTCCACATTCTTCCTCTATTTCTCGAATTGCTGTTTGTTCAAACGCTTCGCCTTTGTCTTTTTTACCCTTCGGTAAATCCCACATCCCTTTTCGTTTAATCAACAAAAAACCAAGCTCACTTTCTACTATTCCACCTCCTGCTGTAATTTTTTTAAAATCTTTAAAACAAGACTTATAAGCTGCTTTAACATCCTCACAAACAATCTGTAATGGATTATCTACATCAATGTCAACCAACTGCTTTTCAATTTTTTTAAAGGTTAATTTAGAATCATCCCAGTAAATCACTCTATAATTTGTGGATAATTCTTCTTTCGATATAAAGAGAACAGGACGATGATCAATAAAAACTTTGTACATTTGCGCCATGATTTTGAACGAAGATAAAGCCCTAAAAGTAGCAGAATTTCTGTTACAAATCAAAGCGATTAAACTAAAACCTAATGATCCGTTTACATGGGCATCAGGTATTAAGTCGCCGATTTATTGTGATAATCGAGTAACATTATCGTATCCACAAATACGAACGTATATTCGACAAGGATATTCAGAATGCGTTATAGACCATTTTGGCAAGCCCGACGTTATTGCTGGAGTAGCTACGGGAGGAATTGCTCAAGGAGCATTGGTTGCACAGGAATTAGGTATACCTTTTATTTATGTTAGAAGTGAAGCTAAATCTCACGGGATGACAAATCAAATAGAAGGTCATTTTGAGCCTGGTCAAAAAGTAGTTGTGATTGAAGATTTGATTTCAACTGGTGGAAGTAGCTTAAAGGCAGTTGAAGCATTAAGAGAAGCTGGATTAGATGTACGTGGATTAATTGCAATTTTCACTTATGGATTTGAATTGGCACATTCGAATTTTGCTAATGCTGAATGTCCTTATATAACATTAACCGATTACGATGTGATGCTAAATAAAGCCCTTTCGAGCAATTTAATTTCAGAAGAAGAGTTAGAATCTCTTCGTCAATGGAAGGTTAATCCTCAAGAATGGAAAAAATAAATATCTATGATAATTCAAAGTGAAAAAGTTCAAGTAAATGCCGCGCAAAAAGATATTTGTACATTTTTAAGTGATTCAAACAATCTTCTTCATTTACTGCCGCAGGACAAAATTTCCGATTTTAAATCTACTGTTGAAGAATGTTCTTTTAAAGTGCAGGGGGGCGTTACTATTTCTTTAATCCAAACTGGAACAGAAGGTGATTCTAAATTATTTTTGAAATCAGGTGAAAAATCTCCATTTCCATTTAAATTGACAATCCAATTGGATCAAATTGAAGGTACTACAGAAGGGTACATTCTTTTCGATGGAGAAGTAAATGCTTTCTTAAAAATGATGGTCGAAAAACCATTAACGAATTTATTTAACTACATGTCAAATAAATTGATGGAACATTTTAAAGGATAAACGAAATCTCTTTTAACTCGTATTGATTCTGGACTCCGTTCTTTGCAATAACTAAATGACCTGAATCAAGAACACCTGTGATGGTGCCTTCAAACTTTCCATTTTTATCTTCGTATCTTTTTAATTCGTTTAATTGAAACAAATTATTCAAATACTGAGATTTTATTTCAGGTAAATTCTGTTCTGAAAAACTTTTCCAATTTGAATTAAACAATTGAATAAACGAATAGAGAACATCCATTGGTGATTTTCTATTTTTTGTTTGTGCAAGAATACTTGTTGCCTTCAAACCGTTAAACTCCAATTGATTGACATTTAATCCTACACCAATAATAGAACTCTTTATATAAGTTGAAGAAAGTTGATTTTCAATTAATACACCAGCAATTTTTTTTTGATCCACATAGATGTCATTCGGCCACTTGATTTTTGAACTTATTCCATATTTATCTAATAATTGAGTTAGAGTTATTGAAACAATGCATGTTAAATAAAATTGATTTTGTACTGACAGATTGACGTTATCTAAAAAAAAAGAAAAAGTGAGGTTTTCTCCAGCGTTTGCGAGCCATTCAGAGTCTCTGTGTCCTCGACCGGCATATTGATCATCTGCCAATATTACCGTACCATCTTCCAATACTCCTTCTTTTAGAAGATTGGCAATATAATTGTTCGTAGAGTCAACAGATTCTAAACGGATAATTTTTCTGCCTATTTGCATTGGTTTTTTTAACAATTTGTAGGTTTAAAATTACAGTTTTATTTGAATTATAAGGTTAGATTTGTAGAGGTAAAGTAATATATACATGGGAAAAACATTAGGTGACAGTAATTCACAAATTTTATGCGACTCAATTGTCGAAGGAATGCAAGAAAATAAAGCACAGGATATTGTGGTACTCGATTTAAGAGAAATTCCAAGTGCGGTTGCTGATTTTTTTGTAATATGTTCAGGAGAATCTGTTGTTCAAGTAGATGGTATCAGCGCAAATGTCGCACGCCACACGCGAAAAGAGTTATCCGAAAAACCATGGCATATAGAAGGGAAAACAAATAAAGAATGGATTTTAATGGATTATGTAAGCGTAGTAGCTCACATTTTTTATTACGATCGTCGATCGTTCTTTGATCTCGAAGATCTATGGGCAGATGCCAAAAGAACAAACATCCCTAATTTGAATTAATAAAAATATAATGACTGAAAATAAAAACAAAAAGAAAAATCCTTTTTCTATTTACTGGATTTATGCAATTATCGGAGTAGCAATTATCGGCTTTCAATTATTTATGTCAAGTGCTGGAAGTGCTTCACTAAAATCTGAAAACACATTTCTTACTCTAGCGAAAGAGGGATATGTAGAAGACGTATTATTGGTGAACAAGGTACGAGTTGACTTTAAATTGACAGAAGAAGGGGAAAAGTTTGTTAAAGCATCAAAAAAAGGTGAATACAAACCATTGCGTGAGTCTTTGAAAAACGGATCTAGAATGGGTGGAAAACCTGTGTTTTCTGTAAAAATTCTTGACGCAGGTACATTTACAACCCAAATAAAAGAATTGAATCAAGAACTGAAATCTGAAGGAAAAGAAGTCATAGAAGTCATTCCCGAGGAAGAAGTGAATTACATTGGGCAAATACTAAGTTTCCTTTTACCAATTGCAATATTAGTGGTGATTTGGCTATTCGTTATGAGACGAATGACAGGAGGCGCTGGTGGCGGAGGTGCTGGTGGACAAATTTTCAATATTGGAAAATCAAAAGCAAAAGTGTATGAAAAAGGTGAAACTACGAACGTTACTTTCAACGATGTTGCAGGATTAGAAGGAGCAAAAGAAGAAATAGTTGAGATTGTAGAGTTCTTAAAAAACCCAAAAAAGTACACTGAACTTGGAGCTAAAATTCCGAAAGGTGCCTTGTTGGTTGGCCCTCCAGGAACGGGAAAAACATTATTGGCAAAAGCTGTTGCTGGAGAAGCGAAAGTTCCATTTTTCTCATTGTCTGGGTCAGATTTCGTAGAAATGTTTGTTGGAGTTGGAGCTTCTCGAGTAAGAGACTTATTCAAGCAAGCAAAAGAAAAAGCACCTGCAATTATTTTCATTGATGAAATTGACGCTATTGGTCGTGCAAGAGGTAAAAACAATAGTTTCGGTTCTAATGATGAACGCGAAAACACGTTGAATCAGCTTCTAACGGAAATGGATGGATTCGGAACAAACTCGGGAGTGATTATTTTAGCGGCAACAAACAGAGCAGACGTTTTGGATGATGCACTTACAAGAGCAGGACGTTTTGATAGACAAATTTTTGTTGACATGCCAGATTTAAATGAACGAAAAGAAATATTTCAAGTTCACTTAAAGCCAATAAAATTGGAGCCAAACATCGACGTTGATTTCCTCGCAAAACAAACTCCAGGATTCTCAGGAGCCGATATTGCAAACCTTTGTAACGAAGCTGCTTTAATCGCTGCAAGAAAGGAAAAGAAACATGTTGAAAAACAAGACTTCTTGGATGCAGTAGACCGAATTATTGGAGGATTGGAAAAGAAAAATAAAATCATCACAGTTGAAGAGAAAAAATCAATTGCATATCACGAAGCTGGACACGCTACAATCTCTTGGTTGTTAGAGCATGCTCATCCTTTGGTAAAGGTGACTATTGTTCCTCGTGGACGATCATTAGGCGCAGCTTGGTACCTTCCTGAAGAACGTAGTATTACAACGACAGAGCAAATATTAGACGATATGTGTAGTGCATTGGGAGGACGTGCGGCTGAAAAAATTACATTTGGTAAAATCAGCACAGGGGCTCTTAGTGATCTTGAGAAAGTAACTAAACAAGCCTATGCAATGGTTTCAATTTATGGACTTAATGACAAAATTGGAAATATCTCATTTTATGACCCACATGGAAGTCAATTTACGAAACCATATTCTGATGATACCGCAAAAACAATTGATGATGAAGTTTCAAAATTAATCGAGTCTCAATACCAACGTGCTCTCCAACTTTTAGAAGACAACAAGGATAAATTGGCTCTTTTAGCAAACAAATTATTAGAAAAAGAAGTTATCTTTAAGGAAGACTTAGTCGCAATCTTTGGGAAAAGACCATGGGACAAAGACGAAGAATTATTAAAAGTAGACGCAGTTGAAGAGCCTATAACTTCTGAAGAAAACAACTCTTCGGAAAGCACGATTGAAGGAAATAACAGCGAAACGAAAAAAGAAAATTTGGATGAGTCGTCTTCAGAGAATTTGGAGCAGCTGGATGATAAAACTGGCGAAGGAGCCTAAGTGGACAACCGTTTTTCAATCGCAAGATGAATACATGGTCAGTATTCAAAGGTTAAAGCTAGAAGACGAAAAAATCCCTGTGATTCAATTTAATCAACGAGATTCTTCTTATAATGCCTTTGGTTACATCTACCTTCAAGTTCCGACAGAAATGGTTGAAAAAGCCACACAATTGATAGAGAATGAATAATATTTTAGTCCGTTCACTTACTGGTGCTGTATTTATTACACTTGTACTTTTTCCACTTTTCTGGGTTGATAGTTCAATAATACTGATGTTTGCGTTTTTTATGACTCTTGGTTTAATTGAGTTTTTCAAATTCTTCAGTCAAAGTTCTAGTGTGAACGTTCGTTGGGAAATCGGAGTGGCATTCGGCTTATATTTATTTGGAATAGTTACTGGAATAGCTATTGGCGTACTGCCCTATGTTCTATTTATTACATTGTTTCCACTTCTATTTATTGTTTTTCTGACCGAGCTATGGCGAAAAAAAGAAAATCCTTTACTCAACCTAGCTGTATACGCTTTAGGAATTCTATATATCGTTATCCCTTTTTTATTAATGACAACGTTTGCCATTTCAGATTCCAATCAATTCCCTCTTTTAGCTGGCATGTTTCTTTTGATTTGGATGAATGATACTTTTGCTTTTCTATCTGGTAAATTCTTTGGAAAAACAAAGTTATTCGAACGTATATCACCAAAAAAAACGTGGGAAGGTACGATAGGTGGAGTAATTTTCACGGTATTATCGGCCATTGCAATAACTTTGTTGTTTGATAACGATCATTTGATTTTTTGGATGGTCTCGGCTGCAATTATAGCTCCATGTTCAATTCTTGGAGACCTATTGGAATCATTATTCAAAAGAAATATGGGAATTAAGGATTCGGGCAACATCCTTCCTGGGCACGGTGGAATTCTAGATCGCTTTGATGCCACACTTTTAACCGTTCCCTTTTTCTTGACTTGGGTGGCAATTTATATGTACTTTTGAAAAAATTAAACGAATGACATTACACAGGGAAGGTTATACCATAATGCTGGTTTCATTGTTAATTCTTTCAGGAATTCAAATTGGAAACTTCTTTTTGTTTCAGTGGCTGGGCTGGCTTTGGTTATTTTTATTGTTGACATTAGGAGTGCTCGTAATGGCCTACTTAATTATTCAATTTTTCCGAATTCCAACGCGAATATTTACTGCAGAGGAAAATGATATTATTTGTCCTGCTGATGGAAAAGTAGTTGTTATTGAAGAAGTAGAAGAAACAGAGTATTTTAACGATAAGCGTATTCAAATTTCAATTTTTATGTCGCCTATGAATGTGCATGCAAATTACAACCCTATTGCTGGAATTGTAAAATACGTAAAATACCATCCTGGGCTCTTTTTGGTTGCATGGCATCCGAAAAGCAGTACTGACAATGAGCGCTCGACCGTTGTAACAGAACATGCAAGCGGTCAAGAAGTATTGTTCCGTCAAGTAGCTGGAGCAGTGGCACGAAGGATTTGTTATTATGTCCAACCAAACCAAAAGGTTCAAGCTGGTGAAGAGTTTGGTTTTATTAAATTTGGATCAAGAATTGACGTTTATTTACCATTAGGAACGAAAATAAATGTTAAAATTGGCGACAAAGTACAATCGAAACTTACAAAACTTGGACAACTACAGTAAAAAGTTGTATCTTTCACAAAAAATTAAAGACCTATGAAAAAAGTATTTTTAGCATTATCATTAGTTGTATTTGTTGGAACAGTTGGAACTACTGTTTACGCTGCAAATTCTGAAACTAAAACAGAAATAACTAAGCACGACGATAAGAAAAAGAAGAAAAAGAAGAGTAAAAAATCTTGTACTGCTGAGAAAGCAGCTTGTTCTTCGAAATCAGCTGAAGGAACAGCTACAAAATCTTGTTGTTCTCAAAAGAAATAATAATAGTAAACTATTATGATCGAGGCACTCAAAATTGAGTGCCTTTTTTTTGTTCATTAATTAACGTTTTGATCTATTATGCTCATGTAAACTTGACATATGGGTTTATTTCATGAACCCTAAAACTAACGTGTAATGGATTGAAGGGAGTTCTTTTCGTTCCTAATAAATCAACGCTATTATCAGAATGGAGTCAAGAGCGAGTATGCCTCAAGTAGAAGGAGTGCCGAACCGGAAATTCGGAAGCACGAAGAAGGTGTCAATCGAAACCCGACATTCTCAATAAATTCATTTAAACAAAAAAGGACTTCAGTTTTCACTAAAGTCCTTTTATTTCGTGGAGTCGGAGGGAATTGAACCTGTCGGTTAATCCATTAAATATCAATCACTTAATTTTTGTTTTTTATATCTGGTCACCTAATAGGTCACCTTATATGTAACTTATTATGTGCTATTTTGAAAGAACGACTGTTGTCCAAATTTAAGAAATTTATAGGGGATTACCTCTAAAAATCACCAAATATGTACAAATAAAATGAGCGTTTTTATCAGTCAATTATAAGTGTTTTGATGAGGTCTAAATCTAGACCTGAATACTCAGCAAATTCATGTATTGTAATGTATTGATGAGGTTCTTTTTTGAGCTTCAGCTTGATTTCGTTTATAATATTCCTTCCATATCTTTCACTTCGCCCAGTGATGCGCTGAATGTCTTTCGGATATATACAAATTCTTGTGGGCGTTTTCATACTCTATCTATACAGTATCTATACTTAAATCATGGTTAATACTAGATTTCAAATTTACGGCTTTAGAATCAAGAATAAAATAGCAAAAACGGCACAAATTGATGCAATTGGAATGGTCGGAAGCAGAAATTAGAAAAACAGATTTTTCCTTCAGATGTTTGTCATGTCGACAGGTGAAATGGCCTACCTATGAAAGTGGCTTTCAATGAAAAATCAAATGTGATGGCAAGACAAACTGGCTTAATCAAGTTGAAAGGAACGTTGGATAACGTGAGTTTCTACAAAACGAAAGATGGCAATTTGGCACGTATGAAAACTTCGGTTGATGCGAAGCGAATTGCGAACGACCCAGCGTTTGAACGTACACGTGAAAACGGAAAAGAGTTTGGATCATCTGCTAGCTCAGGAAAAGTATTGCGCGATGCAATCCGACCTTTGTTGCAGAATGCCTCAGATCCTCGAATGGTTTCTCGATTGACCAAGATCATGACGCAAATCAAGAACTTGGATGCAACGAGTGCACGAGGTGAGCGAAACGTTGGTGTTGGAATCGCGATTCCAACAGCTAAAGCGCTTTTGAAAGGATTCAACTTCAACAAAGAAGCAATTCTTGGTTCAATTCTTTACAATCCGCAAACTGTGGACCCTGCAACTGGAGTTATTACCATTAATGGACTTGTTCCAATTAATGAAATGGCAATTCCACAGGGAGCAACCCACATTACCTTCAAAGGAACCTGGGCAAAGGTTGATTTTGCAACTGGAGAGGCAGAAGTTCAAGAAACGAACGAAGTCAATCTTCCAATAGATGCAACATCTTCCAACGTTGTTCTGACTCCTACAGCTGTACCCGCAGGAGCAGGAACTGATCTTTATTTGTTAATGGTCGCTTTCTACCAAGAAGTGAATGGTGTGCAGTACACCTTGAAAAATGGTGCATTCAATGCATTGAGTATTATCGAAATCCAATAATCATGGAAAAGAAAAAGTTCAAAGACAAGTTGCAATCTTACTTTAAGAGATGTGGAGTTGATACTCCGCCATTCTTTAAAAAGTTGCGCATCGTTGGTGTGGCAGTAGCAGCTGCAGGAGCAACACTTCTCGCAGCACCAGTCGCATTACCTGCCGCACTTGTTGCAGTAGGTGGCTACTTGGTAGTTGGAGGTGCAGTGGCAACAGCAATGAGTCAAGCAGCAATTGCAGAAAGCAATGACTGTGACGACGACCTAGATGGAACAGTTCCATCAGGAATGTGAAAAAAATCGTCCCGGCATAGTCCGGGACATAATTCTACAATTATGGCAAAAGACAATTGTTCAAAAAGTGATTTAATTGTTCAAGTTAAATCTCACAAGCGACCTCGCTTTAAAGCGGGATCTGAGCTGTCAGGAAAAGTCAATCGATTAATGATTGAAAGCAGTGAAGAAATCACTGAAGATTCTGAAATGATTGAAGTAAAAATCACACTTTCATCTGAAGCTTGTTCTCCAGATGTTTACATGAATTAATCCAATTCTTATGAATATACCTCATCAAGATAATACAACATTAGCAGGAACAGTAACCGGAACGGTGTTTACCGTAGCTGCGCAAATAGATTCGCAGGATTATATGAAAACTGTCGTCCTTGCGGTGGTTGGAGCAACCGCCAGTTTCCTGGTGAGTATATTTCTGAAATGGATTTGGAAAGTACTTCGAGTGCAACAGAAACCTCGAAATTAAATTTATTGAAACTTATCGTAAATGCCTCACTTACCTGTGAGGCATTTTTTTATGTCTTAAACTTTTCAATATATATCCTTTTGCAATATTGATACAATCCAACAAACATCGCTCTTTTATTAGTGCCTAGTTTTTCAATCCATGCTCATAGTCGAATGTATCTACCATGCAATGACAGCTGCTCTTTTGATAAGCTGCTTAACTGAGATTTTATTACTGCAGGATTCAAGTGATAATTGATGTAAACCTTTTGATTTTTCATAATAACAGATTTAATTAACCGCGCAGGACTCTAGCTGCCCATCGCATAGGCAACAAAAAGGGCAAATGAGGAAGCGATGCAAGGGTGAGGGATTTTGAAAAAGGGATTATAACTAAACGAAAAATTGGATTTGCTAAAAAGTAAAAACAAACTCCAAACGATCCCTCATTTATATACCCTTGAATAGCAACGAATGCAGGGCTAACTTGCCGTATGCAAAGGGTAGATAGTTTGATTAATCATTTTTTATGGTAAAAGCTAAATAAGTTAACAATTAATAATATTTTCCATTTATATAGGTAATATCTGCTTTTAACGTATTAACAAGATAATTTACATCAGAATCATTTACTAAAATCACTTTTTTAGTGATTGAATTGATTGCTGGATAAATAAAAAGTTGATTCAAATTATTCCATGGACCAAATCCTTTGGGAACAATGCCTTGAGGTAGACAAATTTTTATGATTTTAAGTTGACTAAGTTTATTTAGATTTTCTGGGATAGAATGTTCAATTTGACCATTATTGAAATCTATAACTTCTAAAAATTTCAAATTCAAAAAAGATATTGGTAATAAGTCCAAATGATAGTCCTTAAAATATATTGATTTGAGTTTTGATGATATTGGAAATTCTTCTAAAATCTCAACTTTCGCACCGGCAATTCTGAAAGATCTTAAACTAGGGTTTTTCAGAAATTGCATTGGGAATACTAAAGGAGCAGATAAAACGGATTTATTTGGTTGATAATCTATATCTAGATCATAAAATTCCGAAATATTCACTGAGTCAAGATACTTCAAATAATATAATTCCTTCGGAATTTCATGAGATCTCGTTCCTTGAATTTCTAAATTTCGAATTCCAATTAATTTTGGAAGTTCATGTAGATAATCATTAATGTCGGGGTGATTTAAGTTCAACTGTAGATTCGTGATACTTTCTCTGTCAATTTCAATGCTTAATTCTTCTTCAATCTCCGCAGATGCAAGACTAACAAATTCAATGTTGAATTCAGTATTCCAACTAAAATTAAAATCAATTGGATATTTAATTGTATCTCCTGAGATTAAAAACCATCCACTTGCCTTGAGAGAATCGGCCTTTAATTTAACCCCAATATCCTTTAGTGAATATTTATTTAAACGTGTTTCAAAGGTATAGCTATTAGATGAAAAATCACAATTGAATGATATAGCTGATTTTAGCGGAGCATTCTGTATTCTGTCTATAAATATTCGTGGTTTTAATGAAAGTGAAGAATTTGCTTGAATAGATTTTGGCAATGAAAAGCTTCCTGTTAGAACTACTTCTGAATTATGATAAATACCCTGTGATAATAATTCCTGGCTATAATAGTTCCGATCAATATAAAAAGTTGCGTCTATGCTCAAAGTACCGATATCATTATTATCGGCAGCTGGCCCACAGGCTGAAACGTAAAACGTTATTAAAACAAGAACTATTGTTAAATATTTTTTACTTGGGAATTTATTATTAAAACGAAGTATGTCTATTTTGAGCATAATGACAAAATTATTATTTCCAATTTAAAATGAAATTTTATTGAATATAAACAATAAAAAAGGAAAAAGTATCCAGAGTCAGCATGAGAAAACTTAAAAGTAAATTGAGCTTGGTGAAATTTTCCTTTGCGGGAGTGGCAAGTTAAATGAAAAGCAATTTTAAAAAGTATTAAAAAATGATACTTTACACTCTAGTGCAAAGTACGGTTTATAAAGAGTTTATTTCCATATCTTTGATAGAATGAGAGTCATATTTTTAATTGTAATATTGTTTCAAGTGTTTGCTGCTGTTAGTCAGGAGTGTCGAGAAACTACTATATACTTTAGAAATGGAAAGCACAAGTTGAAAAAAGATCAAATTGGCGTGCTTAATGATGTGCTTCAATCATTAGATCCAGATACTACTTATTTGATTGAATTACATGGTCACACGGATGATCGAGGTTCTGAAGAAGACAATTTAAATTTAAGTAAACTACGGGTTCAAATTGTACGAGAAGTCATGTCGAAAATGACGGATAAAAAAATAAGATTGTTCAATTTACATTTCGGAGAACTTAATCCGGTATCAAACGATAAACGCCTCAATCGTAGAGTTAATATCTTAATCAGACCAATTAATGAAGATGGAACTATTACTCTCTATGGCAATGATGCAGTGCAAATGAGGATACCAGTAGGATATTTTCAAGGTTGCGGATATTGCTTGAGCAATCCTTCATTGGAATCAACAATGCCAGCAGAAAATGGTTTGGATGGTACGATTAAAGTGAATATTGCCAATGATTGTGTTCAAAATATTGAGTGTTTTAGTGTTGAGTTTCGTTTTCCTTATGAATATTTTAATGAAAGTGCGGAGGTAAAAGTTCCACAACCTATTTATGCTCGATTTTGCGGAAGTCCAGTTCAATCGAAAGATTCAATTAATGTTAAAGCCGATTCAAACTTCGAGATTCGTTTTGATACTCTTACAAATGAATACATTGTAACGCACGATTGCTTCTACCCGAGTGATATTTGTCTTTGTGGAACAAGAGGGTTTACTGTTAAATACAAAGCTATACTGCCACCATCATTGGATAAAAAGAGCTCTTTTTATTACATAAAACTAGCGAATGAACCTGACTCGCTGATTCTAGAAACTAGAGATACTTTCTTCTTAAATGGTGCAAATATGCTTTATGGAATTGGTTTTTCTAATGGAAACCCCGTGTTCCTCGAGGAAGAAGTGAGTACATTCCAGCGAAAAGTAATTTATACTGAAAAGGGATTTTATGACTACACAGAGTGTTATGTTTCTGAAGGAGATTATCATCCGTTGAATTATAAGGATACAATCGTTCAGCTTAAATTACCCATTGGTATAAAAGCTAAATTTCCAGGATATTTTATTGGTGGGTTTGATTATTTCATCTCTTTTGAGCAGATCAAGCATAGAAAATTCATACGAAACCTTTTGGATTACCCATTTCAATTTGCAATAAAAGATACTTCTAATGATTTCACAGAGGTTATCCCAAAAGAACAATTGAAAATACACCACAAGAAACGAAAGAAGTTAATTAAAGTTAAGGTTAAAAGAAGTTTTTTTAGAACGCTTACCTTTTAGATTGATTATATGATCAATTTATAGAAAAATGATTTTAAGATTATTATTTGTTTTGCAATTGGCTCTTTGTCATCAAATTCTACAAGCGCAGATTTTAGAAGAACTGTCAGTAGATCATTTAGGAAGACATATGGATTCTCTTATATCAAAAGGAGAAATTATAAAAGCCTATGATGAATTTTATATTTACACCAATTTTCTACCAAACCATAATCAAATAATGGGCGATAATGAAGCTCTATTGGAGGTTCAAAAAAGAGTTGAAAATGCTAAATTGGGTCTAAGTGGAAAATCAGACGAACAACTTTTTGAATATTATAGGATATACCTAAATGAGCTAATAAAAACAAGGAATTTTCAAAAGGCATCTTTGATTCTGAATCGATTCAATAAAATAAAAGAAGCCAATGTATTATTGGACAGTGTTACGCGGATACTTCCGACTGATACGATTCACGTGTATCAACAAAATTTCCCTGTTCAATTATTTTCCGTGCCTCAGAGAGAACTTTATGATTATAATAATGACCTAATTACTGACGATTTCACGATTTACAGAAAGTTGGATTCGTCGCTTTTTAAGGGGATAATCATTTCGAGAAACAACACCACTGAAAGTATGATGAATGAGTATGCTCATTTGGCTTATGACAACTATGTTAATGGTCAACGAATCGAAAGAATATCTATGAGTTTCGGACGTGCACAAAACTTGCAAAATGACCTTTATAGCAATGATCTGTTTTTTGGTTATGATTCTAACCACTATATATTATATCATAAGGTTATTACAAATAGAACAGATACAATACGATCGTTTACCTATCAAAATAACAATCAACTAATAAAAGAAGAAACCGCCGTAAAGACTAAAAATAATGGTGTTCAATCAGTATTCTTTGCAGAATATAATTCAGATGGTAGTATCAAAAAATGGCAAGAGTTAGCTCCGGTTTCAGAAAGGCACAAACACTATGATTCGTATAGTTGCTGGGTAAATCAATTTGGTGATACACTTAGCGAAGAATTTGTACTGGTAAAGGATGAATTAACTATTGTTCAAGAAAGAATATTAAACCCGCAAGGAGATACAATTTCACTGTCCAGAACTATAAACTCCATACTTGATGGTTTACAAATAGAAAATCGACATGACGATGATGGATTAAATTTTGAATTGAGGAGCATTTTTGACGATGGGACTGTAGTTGATATACTTTCGGATAGTGTCTTATACTTTAATGAAGATTGGGATATTATTTCAAAAGAAGAATATATTCTATTAATGAATCAAGGGGATGACGATTTCCCATATTTTTATTCTGGAATATTTAAAGAATATTTTCCAGATGCTGATTTTAAAGCATATCCTTATTTCATATCCGCTAGTGGTATTGGACTCAAGAACTATAAGCAATTTACAAAAGCTGTCAAGAAGTATTTCAAGGTGAAAATTTAGTGTAAAACATCAACTACGAGTTAGTTTAATGCAAAATAAATGATTTTCATATAATCAAATCGAAGAACGTATTCCTGAGAACTGAATATGATTCGGAGTAAAAAAGGAAAAACAGCCTTGAGCCAGCGAGGGGAAAACGGAAGTACGCAGTGACCTCGAGGAACGAAGTACTGAAGTGTGGGGCAAGTGAAGGAATGAAGAGACGCCAGGAACGAAAAGACGAAACGCCGCGAGCCGACTGCGAGTTGAGCTAGGGAGGAAGTGGAGAGTTTTGATTGTAGCGTAGCGAAATGAAAAACGGGAACGACCTTTGTAGAAACAAAAAAAGCGCAAACCGAAGCGATGAGGGATAGCATTTTTTTGTGCACTACACAAGGGGTGGCGCATCTCGACAAGCTCGATGGCCGGATGAAAGAAGGCTATTGAGCGAAGGAGGTTTTTGTTTGTGTGATGGAAAATATAGGGTTTGGCCATGAGGGACGAGTAGCCAATGCCTATGTGTGATTGTGGGTGGTGTTTGAGTATACGAGGTACACTACCTAAACAATGTGGATTACAAAAACTGTGACACCCCGAAGCCCGACGCGATTAGCAGGCGAGCATAACACAAGTGGCGGGTTTCGACAAGCTCAACCAACGCCAGGAAGGTTGTACTTGACGGAACTAGGAGCCACGACTGAGAGAAGCACGGAGCGTGATGAACAAAACAAATGAGTGGAAGTTGGTTTGAGGTACGAAAACGTACTGAAAGGAATGTTACATGCAAGTGCGGCTTCGACAGGCTCAGCCTTCTGCCGGTTTACATTCACTTGCATGTATGTTTTGTGAATAAAGTGAGTACTGAACGAAGACCGCTTTTCCTTTTCTTTAATTATTTTAGATT
Source organism: uncultured Flavobacteriales bacterium (assembly GCA_913059205.1). GTDB lineage: Bacteria > Bacteroidota > Bacteroidia > Flavobacteriales_D > Crocinitomicaceae > UBA4466. Next base: position 4,772 of record CAJXRM010000052.1, on the reverse strand, counting down.
AAGAATCATTTCTAAAAATAAAGGTACTTTTCACACAACTATGTTTTTAATGAAATGAATTTCAAATGAAATACATGTAACAGTATTCATACTTTCTAGTTATGTTAAATTGAATGAAGATTATTTTTCACATTGTATTGTTTGCTCTGTTTTCAACTACAACTTATGGGCAAGTAGAATTTTATCCTGAAATATATTCAGGTGCAGCTTCTTCTGATTCTGCATACGGAGTGAAAATAGGAAAGTCAGTATCGATGAAAGTAGAATTAATATTAAACTTGGACTCTACCTATTCAATTTACTGGAACTTTGATTTTGATGGTTGGTGTGGGTTTGACAGTACTTGGTTTAACAGTGGAAGATGGATTAAAGAAAAAGACATTATTTATTTTACCCTAACTGAAGATGAAGAATATGAGAATAGCGGAAAAAAGGATTATCCCATTGTTTCAATGAATCAAGAGAGGTTGAATATATTTTCTCAAAAAGAAAATAAACAGATACAAAGGTTCCTTATGAAACATCCTGAATACGAGTATTACTTAAAGCTTGATGACGGCAGAATTATTCAATTTAATGCAGAATGGGACTGTATTGAAGAATTATGGAGGAATAAAACAATAATTAAGAAAACATAACAAAACACCTTGTAAAAAGGGATTGAGACACATTTAACACTCAATGTTATTTGTAATCAGTAACCTCATTTTTTATGATATAAATTACCAACTTCAATTAGAATAGATTTGAAATTAATAGTTTGGATAGTACTTTTTTTGCCAATTTTAACCTTTGCGCAACTCACTGATACAACTTGTATCGAATCGAGATGGATTTCTCTAAAACCAAATAAAATAAATGAGAGGATATTTTTGAAAGACTCCTCATATAATGATTCTCTTGATTTAATTTTTGTTATTAAAAAACTGGTGATGGATAATAAACTTAAAATTTACGCCGAGCATACCGACTCAACTGGCCAAAGTATTGGATACTTTGTTAGTTACATTATTCAACAGCTTGATGACACGGCGGCAAACAAAGAGTTGAATTCTTACTTTCAAGTTGTAACTCATTATCCTGACAGCATAATTACGAATGATTACGGAGACCCAATATTAATTTATACATCTGAAGGAAAAGAACAATTCAAAAAACCAGCTTCTACTATTTCCAACTTACTAGCCAAAAACTGTGATGAAATTCGAATTCAAGAAAATCGGTTATTCAATGAACATACTAAACAATTTGATGGATTTATCCCTGTAGCTATCGGGTTTTATTTAGGAGGAGGAAGTTTTAAAAGAGGAAGAGAAAAATTTTGGGTGAACTTGTATGATTTATTTGATACGTTGGATGATAAGGAAAAATATCCATGGTATTATGCATTAATTAACCATGATTATAATGGGTTTCAATATATGCAAACTTCCTGTTATGATGAAAATTAAAAACAACTGTGACTATAGTTTCACAGCTTAAGAATCACTTTCAATTCAAAATACTAAAAACGAAATGAAGCATTTAGTCTTATTTATTTTTCTGATTCTGTTCAACTTTTTGTGTTTTAACCAAACTAGATCTAGATCACGAAGTGTTCCTGCCGCTAATTTGTCTGAAACTTGGGATATTGTTGACCTATCAAACAATAAAATTTTATCCATTTTGGACGACGGTGATACAATGACAAAGTTACCTAAATCAGCGATCGGATATCCAATAGAATCTTATAGTATAGATGAAACTGAATATTGGGATTATAATAAAAACCGCTATTTGTTTAAATATGGTAACCAATATTGCATCGCTGACAGTAATTTGAATATTATTATTGATTTAGCTGATTCAATAATTCCAACAATATTTTATGACACCCTTGGATTAATGAAAATAGATTATTGGGGAGGGAGCTATGCATGTCTTTTTCAGGTTATTAGAAACAACTTGACGCAACTTGTAAATAACGACGGAAAGATAATCACTTCAATTCCTTTTGAAGGGATAATTAACTTTTCATTTTGGAAATTGGATGAAGCTTTGAATCAAAAAGTATATATAACATCTTCTCTTGACAATTACCCGAATAGAAAATTTGGCATAATCAATTTTAACGGAGAGGTGCTTATTCCGAATAAATACGATGTGACTGAGTATCCAAATTATAGGAGCAATAGAGAATATTACCTTCTTATCAACTATTCTGAAGATGGGCGCTCAGACTCTTGTTCTGTTTTTTCAATACCTAAGAAGTCTATTGTATTCGAAGGAGTTAACATGTATTTAGAATTTACCGAACAAGAAGTATACATTTTTGAAAAAGATGGCCTATTGGGCCTTTATCACCCTGCATTAGGAGTGCTTGAAAAACCGAAATATTTAAAAATATATCGAAAAAGAACAGGTAAATATTATAGTGCAGAAACTCTAACCCTTATTACCAAAAAAGGGAAAGAAATCGTATGGGATTTACCAGATAAAGTTTGGGATTTGTATCCGGAACTTGCGAGGGAATAATTTCGCGTAAAATATCACAATTATTTTAATTGAAATAGACTTCATAAATCGTCAACTCATTGAATGAGTTAATCTTTTCCCATTTTTCGTATTTCATTTTTCTATTCGTTTGAACTCGTTTTGAATCTCTTTTATATTCCGGTTTAACATTTCTTGATTTCTTGGGTTTTCGATTATTTATTTTTGGAGAAACCTCGTAAGGGTGGGCAAATATACCATCAGCCCAAAGAAGTTTAATGTTACTAAGTGGTTTTAGATCAATATTCGGGTAGGTTGAAATTAAGTCATACTCAACTAAATAGGTGCCATTTTTTGCTTCAACATAAACCTTTCCAGGAAAAGGGCTATTTCCCGCATTTTGACTTTGAACAAGCTTTTTCTGTCCCGTTAGTTTATCTTCATCGATCAATACAATTTTACATTCAACTTGTTGATTTCCTTGTAAGTCGTCAACAACTATTCCCTTGGCCGTACCTTCAATAATATATCCTTGTAAGTCTCTTTTGATACTGAGATCTCGTTCTAACACTTTGCCAAGAATTTTCCTTTTATTTCCCTCAATTTCATTCTGACTATTCCCAATAATTCTATAATATGAATAAAGTGTATCATCAATTAATACGGTTGATAAAAACACACGAAGTAAAGTATCTTTATTCAACAAATCATACATTATTTGGTAAGTTGAATCTTTGTCAGAAAAATAAAAATACTCTTCGTGATGAAGAGTTGAATCGGTTCTAACTTCATTCAAGCTCCACGTTTTTGATTTTTCAGTCACCAAATTGGAATGAGTTTCTTTAATAAATAAAGTATCGATTATTACGTCAGAATCAGTGAAGTATTTATCTACATAATAAAAAGTAGTAGAATGATCTTGACCTAATTTTCTCAAATCACTATAACTCTGTCGTGATTTTTTTAAATTCCAATTTATTGAACCAAGCCATGGAGGAATATTCCAAGAATCTAATTCATTAAAATCATTTATTACCCATTGTATGTAGTTGATTGTTATCGAGTCTGGCACTTCATAAGTTTCGGTTAAATCACTGGAGAAATATTCTATTTCCATACTCGAATTACACGCTTCATTTTCTGCTTTTTTTTCTATCGAAATTCTATTTACAGTGGAACGAGAAGTGTCAAGTGCCATGTGAAATATTTGGTAGTTTGGATCTCCTTCATCATTGAAGGAATAATAAATACTTACATTTTCATATTCTTCGAAGTTTGGTCCATCATTCGCGTATTCTAATGTGTAGTCATAGATAGTTGAGTCAGCATTGTATCGGACTTTCTTATAGAAATTACCATTTATAAATTCTTTAGAAAAAGTTACACTACTCTTGAATAGGGGTGAATTTTTATTCTTCCATTCTGAGGGAGAGTATTCGGTTGATTTAATATAATCTATGTCTTTTTTTTGACCATAGCTAAAACTTCCAAATGAGCATAGAAGAAATAAAATTCCAATTAGTTTAATCATATAAAGCAAAATACAAATTATTTATAATCAATGGAAAAAACTCAAATTACGGTAATGAACATAATCACACTAGCCAAAAGTAGGTAAGTACGAATTTTCAAGAATTAGACTAACAGAGCAAACCACGAATTCTAAAAAGACATAAAAAACAAGTGCACTAAGTATGTTTTTATTCTGTTTTAGTCCATTCTTTTTATATCCAAAATAATATGTTGCTAACCCAGCAGTTGCGAATAAAAAGGAAGTAACATTTAACATATTTAATGTACTCCAAAACATATGATGCTGCTGAATTCGTACTTCTGAAAAACTAGGTATTCCATAAAACAATTCATAGGTAAGAAGCAACCGAATTGACAGGGATATAAAAAAGAGGGTGAGTGTAATTACCGTTGGTCTATTCATTTTAATTCAATAATTCATTTATAGTTTGGGAATAAGTTGTGATGCACAATTTAAAAGCTAATTATTCTTACTGAACGATCTCCCAATATTCTTTTATTTGCGCGGAATGATTTTAATGGATTTTCATAGTACAAATATTTGTTATCTGGACTTCGATTAATAGGAAGTTGCTCATAGAGTTGAGCTTTTGTAAATAACTTCCTTTCTCTCAACATTAAAGTGACTTCGCTAACACTTCCATTCGAATGTGAAATGGAACACCGATATCTATTCGAATCAACTTGATTGCAGTTGAAATAAGTTGTAATTATTTCATCAGAATCATCAGCATATTGATATCTGTCTCTTATACACATCTCCGAGC
>CAJXRM010000051.1 GCA_913059205.1 uncultured Flavobacteriales bacterium | reverse complement strand
TCTACACAGAGTAGATCGTCGGCAGCGTCAGATGTGTATAAGAGACAGCTTGAATATACTTAACCTTTCAAGTGCAATTACAAAAAGTCATAATCAATTATTAAATCAAGTTACTGGAATTGAAATTGACCCATTTTTAGCTCAATTAGCGACTTTCAGATTGGTTTCAAAAAATCTTTCAGGAGTAAATAATACCACAAACGCAAATATTATTACTGGCAATATCTTTAGTAATCCAAATAGCTCTGGGTTTGATGTTTTGTTGATGAATCCTCCTTTTTTAAGAAATGATAATCCTGATGCACCGATAACAATTGCAGATAAGGCTCTAATGCATAATGCAATTAACAGTAACGGACAAACGAATTTCGTTACTCTTGCATCGCAACCAAATTTATATTTCTACTTCGTAAATTATTCTTGGCACTACTTAAACTCTCAAGGTAGAGCTGGACTAATTTTAATGGCTAAATTCTTAAATAATGAAGAAGGCGCACATTTAAAGCAATTCATTTTAGATAAAGTTGAATCTATCATTTTGTACCCAAGAAATTACTTTGAGGACTTCAAAGTAACTACAGTAATTACTGTTTTAAGTAAACAGCCGTCAACCCAAATAAAATTTTTGAGGATTATTGACTCAGACTTACTTTCCCGTCCAAATGATATAAAATCAATTCTTTCTTCCACTGATAGTAGTATTGTAACCGCAAATTATACATTAAAAGTTACTGATAGAAATATTGATCCATCTGCGAATTGGAAAATGTTTTTTAATGACCCAGCCGATAAATTTCAAACTTTAGACTCTCTTCCGTTCCTAGAACCTCTGGACACCTTTTTTGTGAACAAAAAGCGTGGAGGAGCAGAAAACAGTGGTGGTTCAAAAATCATTTTTCCTGATTTCACCGAATCACCTTATTCAGGAGTTTTAAATTCAAATAAAGGTTATGGTATTAAAAACAGTAGAAGTGCTAGAAGATTAATCTTAGAACAATCGAATCTAGAAGAAGAGCCCGCATTACATTTTCCAACTCAATATGACGACAATTCGCCAAATGGATTAGACCCTATTCATCAAGCAGATGTTTCACTTAATTCAATATTTACTGCCAATAATGCAACAGATTCAGATAAGTGGAGACAAATTGTAAATGCGGCATTCAGAAATAGGCTTTCTTTTGACATTCTAATTCCTAGAGCAGAAAGGACTAAACATACTTGCTATTACAACCCTTTTTCTGCACCAGTAGTACTTTCTACTAATTTCTTTTATTTAGCTGGTTTTCAAAATGGCAACACGAATACATCAATCTCGAGTTCCAGTCAAATCAAATTTATTACTGCATACCTAAATTCTTGCTTTGGGCAAATTCAATTTGAAATTCATTCAAATAATCAAGAGGGCTTAAGAAAATTGGAAGGGTTTCACATTAATGAAATAAAGGTTCCTGACCTGAGACAACTTACAAAAGATGAAATTGATTCTGTTGTAACTGCCTTTGAAAACCTCAATAATTTAAACGTTTCAGTAAGTGGTGACGAAGGATTATCAACACCAAGAAGGCAATTGGATGAAGATGTTGCCAAAATTATTTTTTCTAAGGACAACTTAGGATTTAATTCGAGCACTGAAATGACAAATTTCTTTGAACTCTTTTTAGCTGACCAAGTAGAAGACAGAAGATTATGAAAAAAAATAATATTAAAGTAATTGGTTTATTTTCAGGATGCGGTGGTTTAGATTTAGGATTTAAACAGGCTGGCTATGATTTGATTTGGGCAAATGACATTTTGAAGGATGCTTGTGATACATACAGATTGAATATCGGAGACCATATAGTAAATGAAGATATTACAAAATTTGATTTAAACACAATACCAAATGCTGACTTTATAATTGGTGGTCCTCCTTGTCAAGGGTTTTCAGGAATTGGCAAAAGAGACCCTAATGATAATAGATCAGCCTTAGTTTATTCTTACCTCGATGTTGTAGATAAAGTACAACCGAAAATTTTCCTTTTTGAGAATGTTACAGGTATAAAATCTTCTAAAGCAGCTGATGGCTCAAAAGTAATAGACAACTTAAAACAAGCATTTGAGAACATCGGTTATCATATCAATATTTACACACTTAACGCAGCCGATTACGGTGTACCACAAAGAAGAAAAAGAGTATTTATAATTGGTAACAAAGTAGGAGTTGATATTTCAGCACCACCACAAACCCATTTTGAGAACAAAGAGGGTAAGAGAAAATGGATTTCTTCTTTTGAAGCAATCTCTGATTTGGATTCACCGACAGAAAACGGAGAAACAAAATATAAACACCAGCCGAAAAATGAATATCAGACCTTAATGCGAAAAAAAGCTGATAAAACAACTTTACATATAGTTCCATATTCAAGTCCAACAGACAAAGAAATAATAAGCCACGTCAAACCAGGAGGCAATTATATGGACATCCCAGATAGTGTTTCAACAAAAAGGATTATGTATTTCAAAAGTACTGGAGGTAGAACTACTACTTATGGAAGGCTTGACCCAGAAAAACCCAATTACACGATAAACACACATTTTAACCGCCCAAATATTGGGTGTAATATACATTATGAAGAAGACAGAATGATTACAATTCGAGAAGGATTGAGATTCCAGTCATTCCCTGATGATTTTCAATTGATTTCAAAAACTCAAAGAAATTATTATGTGCAAGTTGGAAATGCTGTTCCTCCATTACTATCGAAAGCTTGGGCTGAACATTTATTGACGTATTTAGTAGATATTCCCTCCCCAAAAGCCATACACATTGCCAAGTCGCACGGAAGCCAACCGCACAAGCCAAAACTTGTCAAAGAGTATGTCTTTGCCAACGCAGAAAACGATACCGAATGAAAGAACACCGAAGCGATAACATCACCTATACGCAAGCAGGGGTTTCGTGCTTCGTAGGACAGGAAAGTGGTAAATTTAAAGTTCAGTTCTTCGTAGGAAGTTTAGTGGTAAAAATCCCTGCCTGCGTATAGCTGAGAACCGTTAACCTTCACTCATTATACCCTGTAATTTCCATAATGTGATCTTGAAAGTATTTCCATACTTCCGGTTGTGCTAGCGAAAATTTTTCTGGAAATGGGTTTGCCTTGGCTAATTTTGTCAATTCTTCTGTGATTTTTTTCGGTTTAATCTTTTTGTAATTCATTTTTTGCCGCTCTGTTAACTCAACCAATTGCTTGTTCTTTTTATCGCCAAATTGGAAAATTGTTAAATGAATGTTTTGGTTTTCTAAAATTGAGCGTTCAGACTCTTCAGACAAGTTAAAAACGCCGTCGGTAAAAAGCACAAAGGATAAATTTTGATTCCTAACATCGGTGTAATGGTCATAAATGTATTTTATTCCTTCGTTCACTTTTGTTGTTCCTCTCCCTTTTAAATCTTGAATTACAGATGTAAATCGTGGGTCGTTCAGCTCCGCTGCGTGCAATAAAACTTCTGTTTTACTCGAAAAAGAAACAACACTTACTCTATTGTTCGAGTTGAGCGTTCCAACATAGGTGAACAGCGATTGTTTTAAGTTTGCCAACTTATTTCCCTCGTTCATTGAAGAGGAAACATCAATTAGAAACACATTGTTCGTCAACTTTACAGAAGACGCTTCTTCAGCGCTATTGATTTCCTGTGCTTGGGCGTTACACTCTTTGGAATATTGGAATCCTTTTATTTTACTGTGCTTGAAGTTAAAGTATTCGTTTGGGTTTTCACTATCGTAAATGTGTTTAATAATGCGCAGACTTGTTGAATCATTGTTTATGTTATTTGCAATAACTGGTGTTAAGTTCGATTCAAACGAAAGGTGCAATTCTGAAATTCTTTTGGTTTCAAATTGCCGTGAGCGAATCAATTCCAAATAAGTTGAAACTGAACTTTTTTCATCCGTAAAAACTTCCAAAAAGGTCATTTCTGTTGGGTCAATCAAAAAATTCATATCGTTTAATCCCGCTCGAATGTTCGTTTCTCCATCGGCATAAAAGGCGTTTAGCGCGCTTGACAGTAAGGCCTTATTTTGTCGTTGCAAAACTATACGTGAGTTTCCACTGAACACCACTAAACTTACCAATCGTTCATCAGGAATATCGTGCATCATTTCAAGGACAGAACGTTTTATATTTCTAAAACCTGATTTCATGGATCCAGAAATATCTACTACAAATATCACGTGCTCTTTCAATAAATGATCTTGTTTTATTCGCTCTTCGTTTACACCTACTAAATTCAATTTTAAAAGCGCTTGTAGCTTTGTCTGAAATGATTCAAACGACTCGTTTTTAGTAATGTTTTCTTCAGGAGAAAAAACGAAAGGTTCACATCCGGAGTTTTCATCAGCCAACTCCACAGACACTTCACTGAAAAAATAATACGCAGATCCGTCCAATTGATTTCCTGTATACGTAAATCGAGTTCGATTCACCTGGCTTTTTTCGTGCCGCGCAAATGTGTATGAATTGTTTAATAAGGTCAAGTATTTTTCTCCTCCTTTCGCTTCGTATACAAAACGCACAATTCTCCATCCGTCTTTTGCTAAATAATTCTGACTTGTTTCTAAAATACAAACGTTTTTCGTTGAGTGTTCAAGTATATTACTTGTTGTTATTCGTTCGCTACTTAAAATAAATGGAATCATATCCATTGAGTAGTTCGAGTATTGGCATTGTGCAACTGTAAACGAAATCACGTACTTTTCTCCTTTTACCAGTTCCGAGGTAAGTTTCGTTTGAACGGATTCATATTCATTTTTCTCCGTGGTCATTCTCATGCCCAACTTTCCGCCAACTCCGTCTTCTGTGTTTAGCAACGAATATCCTATGTACGTTGAATTTAAATCATTGAAAAAGTCTGGAAACCCTTGTACTACTTCCCAGTTTGGTGGAATAACTGGTGTTTTCATGAGTTCACTTGGATAATGAACTGTTGAATTTACTTGGGTATTTTGAAATGCTGGGTTCGGAACTAAGTTTTGAGCATAAAGGAAGTTAGAGAACAATAGTATTAATGAAGCCACTGGCAACAGGTTCGTAATTGCTTTAATATTTTGTGTTGTAAACGCCATTGTTCTAAATTAATCTCGCCTTTAAATGTCTAAAATAGGTATGAAATTGCATATTTCCTGAATTGACATAGCAAATCTTCTGCCGTTTTAACAATTCTTACAATCCAATTGAACTCATTTAACAATGTATTGTACTGATAGTTATCAGAATTTGTACTTTTAGTTTTATAAACCCACAACATGAAAACATCTTTCTACTATTGCATCATTGGAACTCTTTTTTCTTTGCTTTTAATGTCGCCTTCCTGTGAGGGAGAAAAGTCAGAAATCACCTCTGAACCAATCGAAGTATCTGCTTCCTCTACGAGTGAAACACCAGAAATAAAACCTATCAAATATTCTTTCAACGGAGATTATAAAGATTTATGGAAAAAAGTCGATTCACTGCAAAACCTGGGCTTGTACAAATCTGCAAACGATGTTGTAACCGTTATTTTTGATTCGGCCCAAAAAGAAGAAAACACCCCTCAAACAGTTAAGGCCTTAATTCATAGAATGAAATACAATTCGTACATGACCGACGACGATTTTGTGTTGGCCCTAAACGAATTAGATAAGCTATCAAAAACGTCAACTTTTCCTCTGAAGCAAATCATTCACTCAATTGCGGCAGAATCGTATTGGGGATATTACCAACAAAATAGATGGCAATTTTACAACCGAACGCAAACGGTCAACTTCAAAAATGAAGACATTAGAACATGGGACTTGAACAAAATTGAAAACCATGTGACCAAGCATTATTTATTGTCCTTATCCAACAAGGATAGTTTACAACACACAACAATTTCTGACTTTAAGGAAATTCTAATATCGTACAAAGAAGCAGATGAACAACGTCCAACTTTATACGATTTTCTCGCCCACCGCTCGTTGGATTTCTTTGAAAATACTGAGTCTTCCTTAGTTCGTCCTGAAGATAAGTTTGTAATAAAAGGAACCTCCTATTTCGGAACGGCAAATGAATTTCTTTCCACTCCAATCCTATCAAATGACACTCTTTCCAATGCACTTCATGCTACAAAGGTGTTTAAGGATTTAACGCGTTTTCATTTAAAAGATAAAAATGCCTCTGCATTGATTGATTTAGAATTAAGACGTTTGGGTTTTTCTCGTTCGATGTCACTTGAAGACCAGAAAGATACTCTTTACCTCATCGCGTTGAATAAACTCGCTAAAACATACAACAATGTCGCTGCATATGCAGAGATTCGTTTTAAGTGTGCCCAATACTATAATGAAAAAGGCGGAGGATATACTGTTACAACTGGAGAACACAGATGGGACATTAAAAAAGCAGTAGAAATCTGTGACGAGGCCATTCTTCTTTATCCTAAATCATTGGGTGCAAATCAATGCCGCAGTTTACGAACATCTATTCACAATAAAAGTTTGTCGTTTAAAACTGAAGTTGCATATTCTCCTGGAACGGTAGGAAAAATGTTGATTGATTATAAAAACTTAGACACCGTGTACTTTAAAATGGTTAAAGTTCCGTGGAATTACTTTTACAACCAAAATTTATATGGAACGGATTTAATGGAAGACTTACTCAAAAAGTCGGTTGTTGAATCGTGGACAAAAGTCGTTAAAAACCCGGGTGACTTTCAGTCGCACAGCACGGAAATCACAATTCCTGCAAAAGATTTTGGACAATACGTTGTGCTTTCATCACCCGATAAAAACTTCAAGCTAGATATGAACGCCATTGCTTATGGTTCATATTGGGTGACAAACTTGAGTTACAACTTCAGAAAAAACGAAGACGAAACGATAGATGTTTTTGTGGCTGACCGTGAAACCGGCGAACCCTTGAAAAATGTAAAAGCCTCAATTTATACACAGAAATACAGCTATACATCCCGTAGAAACGAACTGCACAAAGAGGAAGGTTACGTAACAGACGAATTGGGCATGTTCACTATTCAGTCTAAAACCAATTACAGGTATATGTATGTTGACCTTTCAACTGGAAAAGACCAATACAACAATGCAAGTCAACTCTATCAATACAAACCATATTCGAAAACGAAAAGCCATACCACTACACATTTTTTCACCGACCGATCTATTTATCGCCCAGGTCAAACCATTTACTTTAAAGGAATTCGTATTCACCACGATGGAGATGCGCATAACCTAGAAGTAGGAAAACAATCTACAGTTCAATTGTATGATGTCAACAACCAGAAAATAAGTGATGTGTTGCTAACAACAAATGAATACGGAACTTTTAGCGGCTCGTTTACCGCACCAATGGGTGTTCTAACAGGACAAATGAGAATTCAAGATAAAAACGGCTCAAAATATTTTTCTGTTGAAGAATACAAACGCCCTAAGTTTGAAGTGGACTTCGAACCTATCGTTGGAGTTTATAAAATTGGTCAAACAATTAAGGTAAACGGAACGGCAAAAGCTTATGCCGGCTCAAATGTTGACGGGGCATCTGTTCAGTATAGAATAATCCGTTCGTGCAATTTCCCATGGTGGGCCTGGCAGCGATATGGTTATTCTCCCTATTCTCAGTCTATTGAAATTAAGAATGGAACGACAAAAACTGATGAAAATGGTGTATTCCTTATAGAATTCGACGCAAAAGAAGACGCTTCAATCAATAAAAAGTATTACCCGAATTATGCGTACACTATTACAGCCGATGTTACAGACGTGAACGGCGAAACACACAGCTCAAGCCAATATGTAAGTGTTGGTTATAATTGTATGAATTTAAGCCTTGGTGTTCCCACTTCTCTGGAGCGAACTGAAAAAAATCGCTTCAAAGTGTCCACAACCAATCTTAACGGACAAAAAATTGATGCCTCGGGAACGATTAAAGTAAACAAGTTAATTGAGCCAGATCAATTGTACCGAACTTCTTTGTGGTCTAAACCCGATTTTCAAGAGTTCTCGAAAGAAGAATACAAAATTAATTTTCCTCATGATCAATATGCGAACGAACACGATTACACAAAGTACAAAGTGGGAGAATTGATTGCAACTATTCCGTTCAATACTGCTAAAAATGACTCTATTGATTTTAACGGGATGAAAACGTGGAAACCAGGAAGATATGTTGTTGAATCAAGCTCCATCGATGCGTTTGGAGAAACTGTAAAAGACATTAAATACATTGTTATTCTTGATAAAACTGGAATCAACAACCCAACAAACGACATATGGTCGTGTATTCCTCTTAAAACATATTGTGAGCCTGGAGAAAATGCTGAGTTTTTGATCGCTTCGGCAACTGAAAACTTTAAAGTGTTATATGAAATTGAACACAAAGGAAAAATCGTGGATAGAAAGTTCATCACCTTAAATGCCTCTCAGCAAAAAATCACAATTCCTATTCTCGAAAAGCACAGAGGAAATGTTTCCATTCATTTTAGTGCTATTAAATTCGGACGTTCACATGTTTCTACACAACAAATTTATGTTCCATACAGTAACAAGGTATTAGATGTGGAATTTGAAACCTTTAGAAACAAGCTCCTACCGGGCTCCAAAGAAGAGTGGAAAATCAAAATTAAAGGGCCAAAAGGAGAGAAAGTTGCAGCTGAAATGTTGGCAACGATGTACGATGCCTCATTGGACGCGTTTACTGCGAACTCATTTTATATGAATGTTTTCAACTCGTATTACACTAATCGTTATTGGAGCAGTTATTCCTTTAATCAATCAAATTCTCAATTGTATTATAACGACTGGAATCCCTACTATACAATGGAATCGAGGGATTACGACCAGCTAAACTGGTGGGGATATAATATTAATTATGGCTATTACCGCAATAGAGGCTTATATGATTATTATGACGGTGATGAAATGGTTTTGTCCGATGCGGAATCTCCAGCAATGGAAATTGCGGAGAAAGAAAGTACAAAACGGGTTTCTGGAAACACGGCCACTCAAACTGTTGGTGGAGTAAAATCAGGGGAATATAAAAATGGCGATCTTCGATCCGAAGATTCGAGCGTGTTTGGCTGGAACGGACAAGGTGGTGGTGAAGGACGTGAACAAAATAATGTGAATGGCCTGGGAGAAATAAAAGCCCGATCAAACCTCAATGAAACCGCTTTCTTTTTTCCAAACCTAGAAACGAACGAAAAAGGTGAAGTCATATTTAAGTTCACCATTCCAGAAGCGTTAACGCGATGGAAATTCTTAGGTATGGCACACACCAAGGAGCTTGAAGTTGGATATATTCAAAAAGAGGTTGTTACTCAAAAAGAGTTGATGATTGTTCCAAACGCACCACGCTTTTTACGCGAAGGAGACAAAATAACGTTTACTTCTAAAGTTTCGAATCTTTCTGAAGAAGAGTTGAACGGGTCTGCACAGCTAATGCTATTCGACGCATTGACCATGAAGCCAATTGACTCCTTATTTAAAAACGGTAACGCAATCATTGATTTTAATACGAAAAAAGGACAAAGCGCTCGCCTAGCATGGGACATCGAAGTACCATTTGGCATCGGCGCTGTAACCTATCGAGTTGTGGCTAAAGCGAAAAACTTTTCTGATGGAGAAGAAATGGCCATTCCCGTTTTATCGAATAGAATGTTGGTTACAGAATCTTTGCCTTTACCAAGTAAAGGAATTGGAACGAAGGAGTTTGCTTTTACCAAACTTTTAAACAGCGGAACCTCATCTTCCATCAAACACCATAAATTAACACTGGAATATACTTCAAATCCTGCTTGGTACGCTATTCAAGCAATGCCATATATGATGGAATATCCGTATGAATGCGCTGAACAAATTTTTACACGTTATTATTCAAATGCAATCGCCTCGAACATTGTAAACTCGAGTCCTAAGATTAAAAATGTGTTCGAAAGTTGGAAACAAAGCAGTCCTGATGCATTCTTATCCAACCTTGAAAAGAATCAAGAATTGAAGTCGTTGATGTTGGAAGAAACGCCTTGGGTGTTGGATGCACAAAATGAAGGGGAACGCAAAAAACGTGTGGCCCTGTTGTTTGACCTGAATAAGATGGACAACGAACTCGGTCAAGCTATTCGAAAGTTGCAAAAAATGCAAGTCTCCAATGGCGGTTGGCCATGGTTTCCTGGGATGGAAGAAAGTCGCTATATAACACAACATATTATAACAGGAATGGGACATTTGGACAATTTAGGGGTCAAAAATGTCCGTGAGCAAAAAGACGTTTGGAACATGGTTCAAAATGGTGTGCGTTATTTGGATGCCCGAGTTGTAGAAGATTATAAATGGTTAAAAAACCATGATCCATATTACTTGACTCAGCAACGAATTGGAGAAATTCAAGTTCAATACCTTTATTCTCGCAGTTATTTCAAAGATATTCCTATGAATAAGGATGTAAAAGAAGCTTTTGACTACTACCAAAAACAAGCGTCAGAATATTGGAAGAATTTCAATCTGTACAACGAAGGAATGATTGCTTTACAAGCACATCGATACGAAGTTCCAACGCTTCCAACACAAATTATGGCTTCTATAAAAGAGCGTGCGATAGTTCATGACGAACTTGGAATGTATTGGAAGGACAACGTGCGTGGATATTATTGGTACCAGGCGCCAATTGAAACACAAGCCTTGTTAATAGAAGCATTTGATGAGGTAACAAATGATGTGTCAACAGTTGAAGAGTTGAAAGTTTGGCTGTTAAAACAAAAGCAAACAACCGATTGGAAAACAACAAAAGCAACAACAGAAGCATGTTATTCTTTGTTGTTACGAGGTGTCGATTTACTTGCTAATGATGAACAGGTTGAAATAAAAGTGAACAATAAAGTCATTGATCCAAAAGCATTAGGAGCAAAAGTTGAAGCGGGAACGGGTTACTTTAAAACGTCATGGAATGCGAATGAGGTTGTTCCGGAAATGGGAAATGTTTCTGTGACGCGCAAAACAAATGGTGTAAGTTGGGGGGCAATGTATTGGCAGTATTTTGAAGATTTGGATAATATCACCACACACGAAACACCTCTAAAACTGAATAAAAAATTGTTCTTAGTTGAAAATACTTCAAGTGGTCCTGTAATGAAGCCGATCACAAATGCCACACCGTTGAAACCTGGTGATAAAGTGCGTGTTCGAATTGAACTTCGTAGCGATCGAGATATGGAATACGTTCATTTGAAAGACATGCGCGCTGCAGGGTTCGAACCTGTAAACGTATTCTCTCGTTACAAATGGCAAGATGGTTTGGGGTATTACGAAAACACGAAAGATGCAGCAACGAACTTCTTTATGGACTACTTACCAAAAGGAACTTACGTTTTTGAATACGATTTAAGGGTCAGTCACTATGGTGATTTCTCAAATGGCATTGCTACGATTCAATGTATGTATGCTCCGGAGTTTACATCACATTCTGAAGGAATTCGTGTTACTATTGCGGAAAAGGAAGATTAATTGTTAATCCTTCTCTTTTTTATAGTCTTCAATTAATGTAACTTCGCGGCCTATCTAAAAGAGAAGGTTATGCAAGAAGAGAAAATGAAGGGTTTTGTTAAACGTGTTTTGGAGAATATGCCATCTGCTTGGTTGAGTTTAACTACACATCGCCTAGATATTTATGATGAAAAACAGGCGAAAACACAATTTCTTGATCATTTCGATTCCTTATACAAAGGAGACAATGCGGATGCTTCGGCTCTGTATGAATTACCGACTGCATACGATTATATTCGTTTAGGACATCCTTTGTCGTGTGTTCTGGAGTGGCTTATCGCTGGTTCTTTAAATATTAATTCTCAAAATGTCATTTCGTTCGATTCCCAAACCATTCCTGTAATGGCAATTCTTCGAAAGAATAAATTAGAAAACAAGAATACTCAAATCAACTATATTGGTCAGATCCCAGCTATGTTTGATGCGCAAACCTTGAAAACTGTTTATGGTTATCAATTTGAATTAAACAACATTAGCAGCGTGAGCGACATCTCCTCTTTTAATGGAAGTACTGTATTTATCTCCCAACAAGACGAAATCAATTCTTTTGATCTTGATTCGAACGTTGACTTTTTCTTTAATTACAACGCAAACCTTGGAGGTGTTCTCCTCGTTAACGGTGCTCAAAACGACAGTTACATTTCGGAAATTCAACACGTTAGAAGAAGAGAAACAATTGCTATGACGCCTTCAAACTGTCTTTCAGCTTTGCGTTCAATTGTTGATGGTTCTAAAGTTGAAGTCGAAAACAGCGATATTGTTGCTAATAAAGCAAGCTTAATTCAATCTATTAAAACCATAACAGAAGCAAAAACAAAAGCTGTGGTTGCCTCGAGTGGGCTTTCTATGCAATATGCAATTGTTATGGGCTTAATTCACGATGCGCAGGAAAACCATCCTGGAAAGGCGATTAAAATTATCGTTCCGCCAAACTGTTACGGAGGAACAAATGATCAAGCAAGACGTGTAGCTGCTTGTATAGAAAACGTTGATGTCATGGACCTACCTGTTGACGGTGGAAATGATATGGTAAAAAGCATTGGTGTTGTTTTAGATAAAATAGCAAAGGAAAATGCAGTTCCATATATCATTGCTGAAATTCCAACAAACCCACGTGTTGAGGTTCCCAACTTACAAAAGTTAAAAGAAGTATTGAGTGCAAATAGAACAACTTCAACAGGTGAAACTGCTGTTGATCCTGTTTTTATTCTAGACCAAACTTTTTGTCCGAATGTTCTATTTTTAGGTGATAATGAATTGTTATCAACCGTTCGTACAATTTCATATGTGAGCGGTTCTAAATTTCCAAGCGGTGGACTTTGTACGGCTGGTTATTGCGCTGCGAATTCTAAGGCCGCTGGTTTAATGGAAAAAATAGAGTTGCATCTGACGCTTTGTGACAATGAAGCGACTGCGAAACAATATGAATTCTTAGCGAAACAAATTCCTTCTATGAATCAGCGTATTCATGACGCATACATCAACACGCGCGATTTTGTCACCTTTATCACTGAAACGTTACCAGGAGCAAAAATTAACTTTGTTTCTGAGGAATTAGCCTCTCAAGGGTTTACACCTTCCGTTTTTTCATTAGACCTCCCAACAAAAGGAAACACACATGAAGAGCGAGAAATGTACAAGCGTGATTTAAACCTTAAGTTAATCAACCTGATGATTACTGAAATACCACACGAAAGCAAGTACTGCGTGAGCTATGGTCAATTAAGCGGATGTTATTGGACGATTCCTGCAACCTCTACGCAAGGAACAACAAAAGAAGGCGATAAGGATTATATTGCCCGCGTTGCTCTTTCGGCAAACATGGACTTGGATTTACATAAGGCTGTTTTCTTGAAGTTTGTAGAAGGTCTTTAATCTTCATACTCGTTTTTCGCCAGTCGCGCTTTAATGTCTTCTAGGTTTTGTAATTTCTTCTTACGGCGTGTATCAATTGCTGTTTGCGTAAAATACCTGTGCGATGTTAAAAACTTCACTTGTATTTCGTCCCATTGACGATCGCTTTCTATCTTCCCGTGCTCTTTAAGCTCCCTTCTCAATCGATCAGCAATTTCGTGGAAATCATCGCGCCCTAAATAGTCTAAATCAGCATCACAAATAATTTCTTGCAATTTGTTTTTGGGCGCATGAGGAATTTTTGTGACGAAAATCAACTCTTTAATTTGTTCAATATGCTTTTCAGTATAACCAAAGTTTGGTAATACTTCCTCTGCCATTCTCGCGCCAATTTCCTCGTTATGATCGTATTCCTCAACGAAACCAGCGTCGTGATACGATGCCGCTGATTTAAGTAAAAACAGCCCTTCATCGGTTACGTTTTCAAGTAGTGCAAGTCGTTCAACAGCCTTAACCACATCTTTTGTGTGGTTTATACTATGGTAATACAACTGATCTGAAAGACGTTGTTCTAGTGTTTTATTTATATAGCGTTCTGCTTTATAATAGTTTATAGAGCTATATAAATGCAGGTTGACAATTTGATTGAATCGATCATTCGGGTAAAGCCCTTCTCCGTTTATTGATAGCTCTGGTTTGATGCTGTCAACAACGTACATTTCAACCATGCCACTGCTTTTTGTTTGGGCTTTTCCAAGAAACGTGCATTCAAAATATGGTTCAATAAAGCTAAAGGTCGCTCCGGTAATTGTTACTTTACCAGGTTTGCCTAGCATTTCCATTCTTTGCGCCTGATTCACAGTTGTTCCCCAAATATCAAACGCCAACCTTTCACTTCCAATTACACCTGCTGTAACTTCTCCTGTATTGATTCCCAAACGCAACTCCCAAAAATCGCCACCATTCGCAATCGCATCATTTTTACGATTTAAAATGTAGTCTTGGATTTGTAATGCTGCAAGACAAGTGTCTATAGGATTCGTATTATTTCTTACGGGAACACCTCCTGCACACATGTAGGCATCACCAATTGTTTTAATTTTTTCTAGGTTATTATTTACAATTATTTCATCGAACTTGGTAAAATAAACGTCCAATTTTTTTACCAATTCGGACGGTTTCATGCGGTCTGAAATTTTTGTAAACCCAACAAAATCGGTAAAAAGTACCGATACTGTTTTATATCCTCTTGCACGTGCTTTTCCACTTTTCTTTAGCTCCTCGGCTGTAGATTCTGGAATGACATTTCTCAATAGTTTTTCCGTCTTATCTTTTTCAATTTGAAGCAGTTTTTGCTGCTCAACGACTTTATTTCTTTCCTCTTCTAGCTTCTTTCTTTGACGTTCAATTTTTCTGTTTTGATCTTGAATTTCTTTCGTTCGATCACGAATTTTCAACTCAAGTCTAATTTGCTCTCTTCTAGAAGCAGCTATTCTTCGACGAACAATTAAGCGAACAGATATTCCTATAACAACTGCCGTTAACAGCCAAAACCACCACCTTCCCCAAAATGGTGAAGCAATAATCAACTTAATTGTCGCTGGGTGATCACACCACTCGCCAGTTCCAGATCTTGCATAAATTTTTAGCGTATACGTTCCCGGTGAAAGAGAAATAAAGCGAATTTCATTTTGTGACCCAAGAAGCACCTCTCCACCCTCCGAGCCTTCTAATAGATATTTATAGTTTGTCTGCTCTGGATTGCTTAAGTCCGAGGACTGAAACTTCAGTGTAAAAGTACGTTGTAAGTAACTCAGCTCCAATTCTGTGGTTAAGAAAATCGGTTTTAAAAGTGGCGAACCTTTATCGTTTGGATTCAACCAATCATTTTCCAATTTAAACTTAGTAAAAACAACATGTATATCTTTTCTAGGACGGACAAGCTCGTCTGGATTAAAATAATTATATCCATAAATCCCTCCAAAATAAAGAGTCTTAGAAGACGATTGCATTGAAGCTCCAAGGTTAAACTCATTACTCATCAAGCCATCAATTTCTGTATAATTTCTTATTTTTAAACTTGCCGTATTTAAGTTACAGAGCCCTTTATTCGTACTCATCCAAAGAGAGTTTTTTCCCCCTGAAACGATTCCATAAATAACATTATTCGGTAAGCCGCTAGCTTTATTATAAACCGTTGTTTTTTCTTTCTTTGGTTCCCACTTTATCAATCCAGCCCCAACTGTACCTATCCAATACACTTCTTTTCTCTCCTGATAAATTGTGGTAATGATATAGTCGTTTGAAACACTTTTAATTATGTTGTTTTTTTCGTAGGGTTGAATGCTCAGGTCTTTTCCGTTTTCTTTTAAAACATTAAGACCACCTGCGCTAGTGGCAAACCAAATATTTCCCAATAAATCTTTGTATACTAATCGACAAACACCTTTTGAAATGGACTTTTTGGGCTTTACCACATCGTGATTAAAGAATGTAATTTCTTTGTTTTTGTGATTATACAATACCGCACCAGTTTTAGTTGCAAGCCAATATAAATCATCTTTCCAATGAACAATACCGTAAACACGCCCTATTTTTTGTTCAATTTTTTTCGGTGTCTCTATCTGTTTATAAGTGTAATTCGCTCCTTCAAAAGTCAACTCAAAAAAACCATCAGCACAACCGACTAACATTTTGTTTTTTGATACGGTTTGCATGGTAAGAACTGCCGTTTCTCCTGCTGATTGTGTAACACTTAAACTCTTTCTATCATATTGAATATAGGTTCCCGTTTTTTTATCCAATCGAGAGATGCCTTTGTCTGTACCAATAAACACGACCTCTGTACCTTTTTCCTCAGCAAAACTCCAAACGTTGGCTGTGGGAATACCGTGGGTCAAGTTCGCTGTTGGTCCAACTCCCAAAATTCCTTTCGCTGAAGGATTAAAGCTTGATATTCCTCGTTGAGATCCAATCCAAAATGTTCCAGAGCGATCCTTATAAATTAGATTTAATTCATTGTGTATAAGCGCTGTTTTTTGAAAAATGTCTTCTGTGTTATGCAAAACAGAACCTGCGCCATCAACAACAAATAATCCATTGTTTTTCGTTGTTATAAGCCAGCCGACTCCATTTTCCTCATAAATGTCTGAAATATTTTGAAGTCCTTCTTTTCTGTCGAGGTACACAAATTTTTGCTGAACATTTTTTGATGTTAAATCAAGCGAAAAAGCCCCTTGGTTCGTTGCCAACAACACTGTTTCTCCAGCACCAACAATTATTTTATTTATTGAGACTGGTTGATTTTTTGACTTAGCCGGAACTGTTATTCGTGAGGCTCTTTTTTGAAAAAGGTTGCATAAAAATAACCCTTCACTTTCTGTTGAAACGATTAAAACTCCTTTTTCAGAAATGGCAACGTTCGTCAGTTTTTTTATTGGCACCATCGAAAAGAAGTCTTCAAACTTCTTTGTAGAAATATTAAACTTAAATAAGCCCGATTCTGATGTTGCTAGCCAAATATTCCCTTTTATATCTACCGCAATTGATACGATATTTAATCCTGTTTTATCATCCGTTAAATACGTTTTAAACGTACCTTCTGTTTGACTATAATGTAGCAGTCCTTTTCCCGTTCCAAACCACAAATCTCCATCTCTATCTTTTGTAGAGCATAAGATATACTCGCTTTCTATTCCTTCTATTTCATCAGGATTAAAAATCTCGAATGATTTTCCATCAAAGCGGTTAAGGCCATCTTGCGTTCCTATCCATAGCGCATTTAGGTCGTCTTGTAGCACAGTTAAAACACTGCTCTGAGATAGACCGTCATTAATTGTATAGTTTCTAAAACGAAATTCAGACTGTCCATTTGCGCATATTGAAACGCAACAGATGAAGCAGTATAAAAGCCGTTTTAACATAGGACCAAGTGTGTTTAGGCTTGAGGGCCCGCTGCGTTTTGAGCTTGTATTGCTGATGTTTCTAGGTCACGATCAAACAAATAAAGACCGCCTTTATCACTTCCTATTAGTTTTATTTTATCCAAAATAGTTCTCGCCAACGCTTCTTCCTCTAGCTGTTCTGAAACATACCATTGAACAAAGTTATGTGTTGTGTAGTCTTTTTCTTGTAGACAAATATCAACCAAGTTGTTAATGCTTGCTGTAACCCCAAGCTCATGCTCCAAAAGCAATTGAAATACATTTTCTATGTTTTCAAACTCCTTTGGTGGTGTACTTAGTCCTGGTATAACCGCAACTCCTCCTCGCTCGTTTACAAATTTGACAAGTTTCAACATGTGAAAACGCTCTTCATCCGAGTGAGTATAAAGAAACTTTGCTGTTCCGTTTAATCCGTTCGATTCTGCCCACGAAGCCATTGCCAAATAAAACTGTGATGAAGATGCCTCTTTTTCAATTTGCTCGTTTAATACTGCTTCTACTCTTTTATTCATTCTATTCCTTTTTGTTCAAAGTTACCAATATAATTGTTTATTTTCAGCTATAAATCCCATTCGATTAATAGATTAGAAACATTCTAAACGATTCCAAATCGAAAACGCATAATTATACCATTTAAAAAATATAACCGTACCTTCGTAAATATGTCAAAAAACAAAAAACCTAAGGGAAAATTAAAAGATAGCCTTTCTCATATTATACGTAAAGTTTTTACGGAAAATAGTAATTCTTCCTTAAACCACAAACAAGTATGCGCTCTAATAAATATTAAAGAAACGGCGTTAAGAAAACTCGTTTATACAGCATTAGAAGACCTTGTTCGAATTGGCTTTTTGAAAAGTACCGGGCATGGCGTTTATTCCCTAAATAAAGTCGAGTCGTATTTCGAAGGAGTAATTCAGTTGACGCAACGTAAAGCTGGTTATGTCATTGTGGACAACTCGACCATGCCAGATATTTATATTGCACCACAAAATGTCAACCAAGCTTTAGGTGGAGACCGTGTGCAAGTTCAATTAATAAACTCAGGAAAGTCTAAAAAAGAAGGGGTTGTTGTAACTGTCCTCGAAAGAGAAAGAACTCAATTCGTAGGAACAATTAATAAACACGAGAAGTTTGCTTTTTTAGTTTTAGACAATTCGCGAATAGGGACAGATATATATATTCCAAATGAAAAACTAAAAGGTGCAAAAAATGGTGATAAGGTACTCGCAAAAATAACCGTTTGGCCCAAGACCGCTGAAAATCCATTTGGCGAAGTAATTGAAGTTTTAGGAAAAACAGGAAGTGGTAACGACCTAGAAATGATTAGTATTTTAGTCAACCAAGGGCTTGAATTTAAGTTTCCAGAAGATGTATTAGATGAAGCAGAGCACATTCACCTTGAATTAGATCAAAAAGAGGTTGAAAGTAGACGAGACTTTCGATCGACAACCACTTTTACAATTGACCCAGCTGATGCAAAAGATTTTGATGATGCACTTTCTTTTAAACGTCTTGAAAATGGAAACATAGAAATTGGTGTTCATATTGCCGACGTAAGTCATTACGTGCGCCCTGAAACGGCCATGGACAAAGAGGCGCTGAAGCGTTCAAATTCTGTTTATTTAGTTGATCGTGTTGTTCCTATGCTTCCTGAACAACTCTCAAATATGGTTTGTTCTTTACGTCCAAATGAAGATAAGTTTTGCTTCTCTGCCGTATTTGAAATGAATGAAGACGGAAAACTATTTAATCAATGGTTTGGCAAAACTGTTATCCACTCCGACCGACGATTTGCTTATGAGGACGCACAAGAAATAATTGAAGGTGCAGATGGCGATTATAAAGAAGAAATTCTTTTGTTCGATAAAATCGCTAAAATTTTGCGAAAAAAGAGGCTTTCATCTGGAGCAATGAACATTGAATCAGAAGAAATTCGTTTTAAATTAGACGACGATGGATTTCCTGAAACCATTATAATTAAAACATCGAAAGACGCGCATAAGCTTATTGAAGAGTTTATGCTATTGGCCAACAGAAAGGTTGCTGAGTTTATTGCTAAACCGAAAAAAGGTGTTGGAATAACTCCTTTTATTTATCGCGTTCACGACAAACCAGATCCAGCTAAAATCGCAACATTCAACTTATTTGTAAAGAAGTTTGATTACGAAGTGGACACGCATAACCCTGAAATGATTTCCAAAAATATTAATGCGCTACTTGCTGACATTCGATATAAAAATGAGTTTTCCTTAATACAAACGATGGCTATTCGAAGTATGTCTAAAGCAACATATGAAACAGAAAACATTGGACACTATGGTTTAGCTTTTGATCATTATACGCACTTTACTTCTCCCATTCGCCGATATGCTGATTTGATGGTTCATCGTGTTTTACAAGAGGAGTTAACCTCTAAAAAACACAAATACGGGAAAGAACTCGATGAAATCTGTAAGCGTATTTCTCGAATGGAACGTAAGGCAGTTGAGGCAGAACGAGAAAGCACAAAGTTCTT
This sequence comes from uncultured Flavobacteriales bacterium, assembly GCA_913059205.1. Lineage (GTDB taxonomy): Bacteria > Bacteroidota > Bacteroidia > Flavobacteriales_D > Crocinitomicaceae > UBA4466. The sequence continues at coordinate 3,433 of CAJXRM010000051.1, read as the reverse complement.
TCAAACTTTATTCGTTTCTGATAAAATTGGTGAAGAATTTGAGGGAACCGTTTCTGGAATTGCAGAATTTGGTTTGTTTGTAAAAATGAATGATAATCACTGCGAAGGACTTGTCCCTATGAGCGAAATACCCGGAGATCGTTTCTTTTTTGATGCAGACAAATATTGTATTATTGGATCTCGTTCAAAAAAGGAATACAATTTTGGTGATGCGGTGCGTGTAAGAATCTACGAAGTCTCTAGTGTAAAACGCCAAATAGATTTAGAGCTTGTCGTTTAAACTTGCTTGATTTTGTTGTTTAAATCATCTCGGTACGAACCACCTATTGGAATAATTTTATCTATTTTTTCCATTACAAGGTTGGGATAATCAATCGTTGATATTTTATCCAAACGAACGATGTACGACCTGTGAACACGTAAAAAATCAACTTTCCCCATTTTTTGTTCAATATCCTTCATTGTTGAATGAATGGTATATCTTGTTTCGGCTGTGTGGATTACAACATAATCCTTCAAAGCTTCAATATAAAAAATGTTCTCGTTTTTAAGTTTAACTAGCTTGCTGTTTGTCTTAACAAAAATAAAATCATTCGAAGCATCTTTTGACCCTGCTAATGAATATAGTAAATCTCTTTCCTTAACAACCAATTGCTCTTTACTGTGCTTGTAAATAGCCATTTCAATAGTGGTGTGCAGGTCTATTTCTTTAAATGGTTTTAATATATAACCATAAGGTTCTGTAATCTTCGCTTTTGAAAGCGTCGATTCATCTGCATAGGCAGTTAAAAATATAATTGGAATGGAGTACGATTCACGAATTGCTTCTGCTGCCTCAATCCCATTGATTGAACCCTTCAACATAATATCCATTAAAATAATGTCTGGTTTTTCTGTACCGGCCAATTCAATTGCCTTCTCTCCTGTTGCTGAAGCTCCAACTACATTATAACCCAACTTTTTAAGGCTGTGTTGAATGTCTTTAGATACTATTGATTCATCTTCTACAACAAGAACATTTATTTTAGACATCTTTATGGTTATTTGGTTTTCTCAAATTTAATGAAATATTTTGTACCATTTTCATTTTGAACATCTAAGTCTCCGTCTAATTGTTCTATTAGTGTTTCTACGAGCTGTAAACCTAGTGTTTCTGTCTTTTTTTCATGAAAATTAAATGGTAATCCTACGCCATCGTCAAAAATATTTAAATGGATTGTTGATTTCTGCTGATATAAAATAATCGTTATTGTCCCTTTTTCTCCTTGTTTCCATGCATATTTTAACGCGTTTGTTATTAGTTCATTTACCAAAAGTCCGCATGGTATTGCTTGATCTAAAACAAGGTCAACTTCTTCCAGGTTTGTTTCTAAAACCACCTCTTCATTAATTCTATACGAAGCAACAAGATTTGCCAAAAGATTTTCTAGGTAACTTGAAAAATTTATACTTGAAAAATCTTCTGTACGATACAGGTTTTCGTGAATAATAGCCATTGAACGTATTCGATTTCGACTTTCTTGTAATATTTCTAGAGTATTTTCATCTGTTACATACGAACTTTGAAGATTCAAAATACTCGAAATAACCTGTAGATTATTTTTAACTCTATGATGAATCTCTTTCAAGAGAATTTCTTTTTCTTTCAAAGATTCTGTGATGTTCAAACTGATAAGTTTTTTTTCACTGCTGTCATGCGCAACCATAGAAACTTCAATTACATTTCCTTTTGTATCATATATTGGACTCATAAATACTTCCAGCCAATATGTTTTTTTTCCAGACGCCAATTGCGCTTCAAATTTGTATGATTTCCCTTTTTTTATAGATAAGAGCATCTTCTCAAACGTTAATAATCTCTTTTCCGAAACAACTTTTGAAAAATACTCTAAATAGTTGTCAAATAGTTCTAAATCTAAATTGGTTATTTTCTTTAAATATGTCTCAAAGTGTTTATTAAAAGATGTTATTTGTCCTTTGAAGTTTAGCGTTAACAAGAACGTATAATTCGAACTATCAATAATTGCCTTGGTTCTTAAAAATTGTTCTTCCAATAGCTGTTCAGCTTTAATTCTCTCCTTTATTTCAATTTCTAACTGCTTGTTCGTTTCTTCCGCAAATTCTGCTCTTAGTTTTTCTTCGTCTAGTTTGTTTTGAGCTGAAATATCTTTAATAATAATTAGTGTTGCATCTTCCTCCTCATAGTTGGTTGAAACAAGGGTTACATCAGTTAAAATATCTTGATTGTACAACTTAAACTGTCCGTTTTTTCGTTTCTTATCTTCTAGGTGTTTCTCATACTGCTTTTCAAATTCTTCTTGATCTTTTGTTTGAAAAATGGCCTTCCACTCTATCTTTTCTCCTATAAGTTTTTCCGTACTTGAGTTTTTATAAAGAATTTCTCCATTTTTGACAATTACTATTCCTTCTGGATTATTTTCAAGAATATTTTCAAGGTTTCGTTGGTTTTTTCGTAGAGCCCTTAAACTCGCATAACTTTCTGTATTATCATGAATTACGCATTGATAAAACAATTTTTTTCTGATGGTAATTTCAATTAAAGTAACCTCAGCCTCAATAATATATTTTCCTTTGCCCTTAAATATCCAATTAAATTTAATTGATTTGACGTTTTCTAATCGTTGAATATTTCCTTGATACTTTTTGTAAGAAGCCTCAGAAACATTTGAACTTAATTCAAATAGATTTTTTCCTATTAATTGATCGTTGACAATCCCAAAAAGCTGTGTTGCTTTTCTATTAACATCAACAATTTTATCATTTTCTAATAATAGAATTGCATCATTCGTTTCTTCATAGATCAACTTGTATTTTTGCTCACTTTGCTGCAGTGCCTGAGAGGTTTTTTGAATGCTTGTTAAATCTATTACAGATCCCTCAATTGTATCTGTTGGTACATCTAAATACCAACTAAAGATTACATTTTTCTCTTTTTTGTTTTTTAAAACTAGTTGTGTTTGATAATTATTCGAGCTAGTAGTTTGATTTAATGATTCTAATATCATATTCCATTCTTCTCCTGATGTATTTCCAAATAAATAATCCCCAAGATTATAGTTATTATCAAACATTTCTAAAAAAGTAGAATTACACTTGATTAATTCTCCTTTCTTATTTAGGGTAAAAACACCGGCCTTATTCTTAAAATATAAATTGTCATATCTTTTTTGAATAAGTGAATTTTCTTCTTTTAACTTTTCAAACTCAGTACCATCAGAAAAAATAGCTAAAAATGAACTATTGTTGTTGGTCGTCTCTATTTTTTTAATCGTTAACTCAACTGATTTTTTAACTCCCGATTCTTTGGTGTTTATTGATTTTTCAAATAAAATTCCATTTTGGAGTTTATTCAGACTGTTTATTTCCTGTCTCTTATACACATCTGACGCTGCCGACGATCTACTCTGTGTAG
>CAJXRM010000050.1 GCA_913059205.1 uncultured Flavobacteriales bacterium | reverse complement strand
ATCTACACAGAGTAGATCGTCGGCAGCGTCAGATGTGTATAAGAGACAGAAAGAGTACATTAGATTAAATCAAAATTATTGGATTATGTTCGATGATGAAGAGAATGAAGATGATTTTTTAGACGGAAAGCTAAATGAAGATTTAGAACGTTTTGAATCATTACAGAAGGGAGATTCCATGGGGTTTTTGGACAGCGATCGTTGGGAAGTGTTGATAGATCATTTTCTCTTAAACGGTCAATATAAAAACGCCGCGAAATGTGCTGAGGAAGCATTTTTACAGTATTCATTTAACTTGTCGTTTAAATTGCGTCTTGCTCAGAGCTTCTCAGCAATGGGTAAATTAAAAGAGGCGATCAATATGTTGAATGAATTAGAGCGAGAGGGATTGAATAATTTCGAATTGCTACTAACCAAAGCATCAGTTTTCAGTATGCTAAAAGATTCAAAGAACGCGATTAAGTATTTCAAAAGTGCGTTAGCTATTGCCGAAGAAGAGGATAAAGATGAAGTGTACTTGGATTTAGCAATGGAATACTGTAATGCTTTAGATTATAAGTCAGCGTTGGCTGTTTTGAAACAAGCAATAACTGAAAACCCTCAAAATGAAGCTGCAATTTATGAAATAGCGTATTGTTATGATCAAATGGGAGACTTTGATCAATCAATAAAGTGTTATTCTGATTTTATTGATGAAAACCCGTATTCGTTTACTGCATGGTATAACCTTGGTAATGCTTATTCAAAAATTGAAAATTTCGATAAAGCAATTTGGGCGTATGATTATTGTGTTTTAATTAATGACGAATTTGGACCGGCATATTTCAATTTGGGAAATGCCCATCTTTCGAATGAAAAATACACAACAGCAATTGAAAATTTTCATAAGTGCATAGAAATTGACGGTGATGATCCAATTGCTTATTGTTATATTGGAGAATGTCATGAACAATTGAAAGAATTGGACTTGGCAAAACACTTTTATGAGAAAAGTCTTGAATTGGCTCCTTTACTCCCTGATGCTTGGTTGGGTCTAGGAATTGTAGAAGATTTAAATGGTCGAACAAAAGAAGGAATTGTTTTAATAGTAAAGGCACTTGAGTTAGATCCTGAGAATGCGGGAATTTATCATGTTTTGGCTGGAGCCTATGAAAAGTTAGAGATGTTTGAAGAAGCATTCGAGAACTATGAACTGTCCTTGGCACTTGATCCCTTAGATGAAGAGTGTTTAATGAATTATGTTAATCAAATTGGATTGACTTCGTTGAATAAAGCACTGGAATACTTGGAAGAGTTTGAAATTATTAATCCTGCGAATGAATACATTTCTTTGCTCAAAGTAAATGTGTTATGGCAATTGGATAGAAAAGAAGAATCCTTGGTATTATTCAAGAAATGTCTGGAAATAAATAAAAAAAAGGCTTTAGAACTGTTTGAGATTAATTCCGAACTCAAAAGTGTTCCAGAATTTGTATTTTTGAGCGATAAATAAATAGAGAATGAATTTTGATTTAACATATATTCCAGAGAGAACTGAAAAACCACGTAAAAGTGGAATGACAATGATGATGGATAAAGGGTTGAGCTTGAAGGAAGTGGAGAACTTTATTGAGGCATCTGGTCATTTGACTGATGTTGTGAAGTTTGGTTTTGGAACTTCTTTCGTGAGTAAAAACCTTCAAGAGAAAATTAACTTGTACAAAGAAGCGAATATTCGCCCATACTTTGGCGGAACGCTTTTTGAAGCATTCTATGCGCGTGGAATGGTCAAAGAATATCTGCAGACAGTGGATAAATTTGGTCTTGATTTAGCTGAAGTTTCAGATGGTTCGATTATTATCAATCATGATGAAAAGTGTGAAATCATTCATTCTATGGCAAAGGACAGAACAGTACTATCTGAAGTTGGTTCTAAAGATTCAGGTATTATTGTTACTCCAGCTAAATGGATCAGAATGATGTCAACTGAATTGGAAGCTGGTTCATGGAAAGTAATTGCTGAAGGTCGTGAATCTGGAAATGTAGGAGTGTTTAGATCAAACGGAACGGCTCACACTTTATTGATTAATCGTATTATAGCGAAAGTTAATCCAGATGATATTTTATGGGAAGCTCCTCTAAAAAATCAACAAGTGTGGTTCATTAAATTGTTCGGACACAATGTAAATCTTGGAAATATTGCACCAAACGAAATGATTCCATTGGAATGTCTTCGTTTAGGACTTAGAGGTGATACATTCTTTGATTTTTTACCGGAAGATTATGCAACTCGTTTGAAACAAGTAAACGATGACGAAGAAATTGTAGAAGATTAATTCTATTGTAAAACAAAAAAAGCTTAGTAATTACTAAGCTTTTTTTTTGTTTTATACTTTTTTCAATTCGAAAAGATCTTTTCTTCTGTCTTTTAAATTTCGTACACTTCCAAATTGATTGAGCTCGCGAAGTAAGTCAATGTCCACGTCAGCAATCAAAATCATTTCTGTGTTCGGAGTCGCTTCTGCTTTAACTCCATTTGTAGGGAATGAGAAGTCACATGGGGTGAAAACCATTGATTGAGCATATTGAATATCCATATTTTGCACCTTAGGTAAATTACCAACACTTCCGGCAATTGCAACATAGCATTCGTTTTCAATCGCTCTGGCTTGAGCACAATGTCTCACGCGGGAATACCCATTTTGAGTGTCTGTTAAGAATGGAACAAACAATATATCCATTCCGTCATCCGCTAAAAGTCTGCTTAATTCGGGGAATTCAGAATCGTAGCAAATCAAAATACCAATTTTACCGCAATCCGTGTCGAACGTCTTTAATTCAGTTCCACCTTGCATTCCCCAAACTTTTGCTTCGTCAGGAGTGACGTGAAGCTTTTCGTAACGTTCCTTAGTTCCGTCTCGCTTACATAAGTATCCAACATTATAGAGTTTTCCGTCTTTCATTTCAGGCATGCTGCCAGAAATAATATTAATGTTATAAGATATCGCTAAGGCTGAAAACTTTTCGACAATTGTGGCTGTATGTTTTGCTAATTCTCTGATTGCATCAGAAGTTGACATGTGATTGTTTTCCGCCATTAAAGGAGCGTTAAAAAACTCTGGGAAAAGTGCGAAATCTGATCGATAACCAGAAACTGAATCAACGAAGAATTCTACCTGCTGTAACAATTCATCCAATCCATTATAAGGTCGCATTTGCCACTGAATTAGCCCCAAACGAACAATTTTTTTAATTTGGGTAGCTTTTTTGTTTGGCTTCTCATAATAAATATTGTCCCATTCAAGTAATACTGCATATTCAGCAGATGCATCATCACCTTCCAAATAACCCTTTAGAACTTTAGCAGGGTGAAAATCATTTGAAATCTGGAAATTTAATACAGGGTCATGAATTTCTTTTCTACGAACCTTGTCAATGTATTCTTTGGGCGACATTTGGTCTGAATACTTATGGAAATTCGGAATTCGCCCTCCAAATGCGACTCCTTTTAAATTTAAATTTTCACACAATTCTTTTCGATAGTCATAAAGTCTTCGTCCTAATCTTAAACCACGAAAATCAGGTTTAATAAAAACATCGATTCCATAGAGTACATCTCCTTTGGCTGTGTGGGTGTTAAACGAATAGTTTCCTGTAATTTCCTTATACGTATGATGCTCGTCAAAATTAGTGTAATCCAAAATAATTGATAACGCGCAACCCGCAATTTGATTATTGACTTTAATAACGACTTGCCCTTCTGGAAAACGTTTTATAAGCTCGGCAATATGCTCTTCTTTCCAATAGGAATTTGGCATACTGGTATAAGCATCAATCATTGTTGATTTTAATTCTTGATAATCATCAATACTCAAATAAGTTAGCTCAATGTTCTCTATATTTTCCATGTACTTGGGTTTAATTTAGGGCGAAATAACTAAATATAATTTATATATAATGCCTTGTACAAAAATAATTATTTAGAGGCATTTCAATCTTTGATTAGTCCAAAGTCCTTAGCGATGTAATAAGTAGAAAAAAAGTCGCAATCAACTGCAAACATTCCTGTTTTTCCTCCTTGATTGTAATTGGTTCCTGGATCCACTGGTAAGGCATGTCTAATTCCTTTTATTTTGTAAAAGACAATGACAGAATCATTTTCAGGATATTCATATCGTTGGACAGCCTGATTACCCATAAACACCTCTACAGAGTCTCTATTTTTGTATTCAATTTGATGAATATATGTCCATTGTTTTACTAATTCGATCGAATTTTGAAAGACAGAAGTGTTGTCTTCAGTACCATGCACCACAACAAGTTTAGGGTAGATGCCGTTTGGCGACTTAGGAATTAATTCTCCCCATTCTTTAGGAGTTTTAGTAGGAGGGTCTAACATTGCTCCAGCAGCTTGAATGAAGTTTTTGGCAATTCCATACGCGCCACCGGCAAGTGATGCACCAGATTTGAATAAAGTTGGTTCGTTTGCCAATAGATTAACCGTCATAATGGCTCCTGCCGACAGACCATAAATGAAAATTCGAGTCGAGTCAATGGAATAATTTTCTCTAGTGTATTTTATCATGTCCAAAATAGACGATGATTCACCACTTTTTGAATTAATATCCTTTTTGTAAAACCAATTAAAACAACCAGAAACATTGTTTGATGATTTTTGTTCTGGATAAATAACCATAAAATCATTTTCATCAGCAAGCACGTTCCATCCGCTTTGTTCTGCCACTTTATTCGCGTTTTGAGAACATCCATGTAGAACCACGACAAGGGGTTTTTTAGAATTGTTTACGTAATTTGGTTGATATAGAAACATTCGGAGATTTCCATCGTTTCTGCCAAATTCCTTTATTTCATTCAGATTTTGGGATGTTAAAATAAATGGATTAAAGATATAGAGAAGAAATACTAGCCTAAAAAACATAGAATGAGTGCATTAATGAATACAAAAGAATACAATTAAAGCAATTTTCACACCATTAATATAAAAAACATTGAGCTAAATGGCAACCTTAATGTATTTGAGTCGTTAAGCAATTGTTAAAACTATATTCTATTAATTCATTTAAATATTCAGCGGAGGATTGTAAATGTTAAATATAAAGGCTAATTTGTTCGATGTGTAAAAAATCAAATAAGTTCATTTTTTATGTTTTTAAATTTATATCTTGCGTTCAAACTATGAAAATACTCTCTATACTACTAGCTATTACCTTGCAGTTCAGTGCTTGGTCACAAGATTGGATGGAATCTTATAAAGATGCATCATGTTTAATCGAATACTCAAAGATAACATACGAAGACCCTTCTTATGGAATGAACCATGAGCGACTGGTCTTTAGGTATGTTAATTTAACGTCTCAGGAAATAACCATAGATTTTGATCGAAAAATCGCTTATGATGGAGTTGATTTGTCAAATTCTCAAGAACGAACCTTCACTATTGTAATTCCAGGGAATTCCACAATGGAATATTCCGATGAAGTGAAAAACAACAAACTGTACTACGTTTTTATTTCTGACAATAAGGGAACAATTAAAAGAAAACTTTCAGGGTTTGAATTAACTAATATTGAAATTAAGTAAAAATGAGAAATAACATTTTACTCTCTACCGCTGTTGCGTTTACTTTTATTGGCAGCAGTATAGCTCAGAATTGTGATATAAATGCAAATGCAACTCCTTTAACTATAACATGTGGGCAAAGTACTACACTTTCCGCTTATGGTTCTTCCAATGGTTCAGTTGTTTTAGATGAAGACTTTAATTCAGGTGGTTTTGGTGCTGGTTGGGGCTCGACTCCAGGGGCAACTAGCTTTAGTAATCCTTGTTCTCCAGGCGGAGTGGATGGAACTCCTCACGCTTGGATGGATAACAATACTAGTGTACCAAGAACACTAACTTCTGCTCCTTATGATTTATCTGCTGCAACAGCGGGTGTAACCATATGCTTTGATTTACTTTTCGCTGAACAAGGTGATGCTGCTCCATGTGAGGGCCCTGATGAACCGGACGAAGGAGTGTTTTTGCAATATTCAACAAATGGAGGTGCTACTTGGATTGATATCCATTACTTTGATCCAAATGGTGGAAATGATCCCCAATTAACAAATTGGAACAATTGGTGTTTTAGTGTTCCAGCAGGAGCAATAACCTCAAACACAATGTTTCAATGGCATCAAACAGCAGATTCAGGCGCTGATTATGATCACTGGGGAATTGACAATGTTCAAATTTTTCAAAATGATATTAACGCTGAGGTAGTTTGGCTTCATGATGGTTATTCATATGGTATCGGAAATCCAGGAGGTGATAATCCTACTCCTGTTTCACCAATTGCGACAACTACTTATACTGCTCAAATAACAACTGGTGCCGGTGATGTATGTACAGCTGATGTGACTGTAATTGTGGTCGATCCAGTTTATGACGTAAATATTACTGCTGCTCCTACAACAATATGTGATGGTGATTGTGCGACTATATCTGGTACTGCTCAAGTTGTCTTGGATCCAGGAGGGTTGGAAACATATGAAAATAATGAGTTTGAACTTGTTGCTTCTGGTTCAGCAGGGGTTAATATTAATGTTCAAGGGATAAATACCAATTCTATATACGATGGTTTAATTCAAAATGTAACAATTAATGGTTTCAGTTTTTCAGGTTCTTCCTTGTGTACTAATTTTGGAGGTTGTCCTTGTGGAACAGGAACAGTGAGTATTGGACAAACATGTACTCTTGACGCAAGTAGTTTTACAGTTACCTTAACTTCACCAGGCGGATGTACAATTATTTTGGCTCCAGCAGGAGTTGCAAATGGGAATTATACAGACGTTGTTTTTGTACCTGTTGGAGGTACTGCATTTAACGGGAGTTTTCCTGGTCCTGGACCGTGGGATCCACAACAACCTTTTTCGAACCTAAACGGTTGTGATCCGAATGGAGTATGGGAATTGTCTTTTGATGCACCTGGATTAGGTTTTGGTATAGGAACTCTTTTTGGATGGTCGATTACCTTTGACGATCCACCAATTTATGCGCCGGTTGATGTTTCGTGGTCTCCTATAACAGGTCTTTCAAATCCTTCTTCTATTAATACAGATGCATGTCCTGTAACGACAACGGATTACGAATTAACATTGACGAATGGTACTGCTGGTTGTGCTACTTATACAGAGACATTTACAATTACTGTTGACCCTTGTACTGGATGTACACCTCCGGCTCAAGTAATTAATCCATTGTCGACGTGTTCACCGGGTACAGTAAGTTTACCTTCAGCAATTGGTGGCGGTTCGGTTGCAGCAACTTTATCGTACCATGGAACACAATTGGATGCGCAAAATGATGTTAGTCCAATTGCTACAACTGTTGGGACATCTGGTTCATACTGGGTAAGAGCAGAAGACCCTACGGATCCGACATGTTTTGATGTTTATGAGATTGTTGTTACAATTAACCCATTGGACGATGCAAGTTTTACATTAACTGATTATTGTGCGGGTACAGCTAATTCCGCAACTGGTATAGCAACACCGGGTGGAACATTCGCCTTTAATCCGGTTCCAGGTGGTGGAGTTACAATTAATCCAGCAACTGGATCAATAACTAATGGGGTTGCTGGTTCAACATATACAATAGAATATACTACGGCTGGAGCTTGTCCTGCAACTTCAACAGAGACAGTTAATGTTACTTCTCAAGATGACGCAAGCTTTACCTTAACTGATTATTGTGCGGGATCTGCAAATTCTGCAACGGGAATTGTAACACCAGGTGGGACATTCGCTTTTAATCCCGTTCCTGGAGGTGGAGTTACAATAAATCCATCAACAGGATCAATTTCTAATGGGGTTAGCGGCGCGACCTATACGGTAGAATATACTACAGCCGGCGCATGTTCTGCTTCAACAACGGAAACAGTGAATGTTACTTCTCAGGATGATGCAAGCTTCACGTTAACTGATTATTGTGCTGGATCGGCAAATTCTGCAACGGGAATTGTAACACCAGGAGGTACATTTGCTTTTAATCCTGTTCCAGGAGGTGGAGTTACAATAAATCCAACAACAGGATCTATTTCTAACGGAGTAAGTGGAGCCACTTATACTGTAGAATATACAACGACTGGTGCTTGTTCTGCTTCTACAACAGAAACAGTTACAGTTACAGCAGGATTTACATATAACGTTTCGGTCGTTGATGAAAATTGTGGTGCCGGTGACGGTGAAATAAGTCTTACACCAGTTGGCGGAACTCCAGTTTATACATACTCAATTGATGGTGGAACAACTACTGGCGGACCTTCGTTTACAGGATTAAGTGCAGGAAATTTCAATATTTTAATCACGGATCAAAATGGATGTACAGCTACGGGCAACGAAGTTGTAGCCAATTTAGGAGGAGCAATTATTGATAATATTATTCCAGTAAATGAATCTTGTCCAGGAGCATGTGATGGTTCAATATCCGTTTCTGTTTCTGGTGGAAATCCACCGTATACGTACCAATGGTATGATAATTTAGGTACTCCAATCGGTACAAATTCAAATATGATTGATAACTTGTGTGCAGGTGATTATTCAGTTGAAGTTTCTGATGCCGCAGGTGGGACAACACAGTTGTTTTACGATGATTTTGAAACTGGTGCTCCAGGATGGAATTTAGCTTCAGTGCAAGGTCCAGAAGGAATTGATGCAAACTATTTTGAAGTAGATGATGATGAAGGTGGAGTAGTCGTTGGTGGTTGTGGAATTGCTGGGAATGGAAACGCTACACTACACATAACAAGCGTGTTTTTCGCAGGAGGAGGAGCAGCGTACGATGCTGGTGGATTATGTGGAATACTATTTTGTCCTCAAACAAATCGCCAAGCGGAAAGCCCAATGATCAATACGATAGGACAAACAGGTTTAACATTGAACTTTGATTTTATTGCTGGTGGAGATATTCCAAATGATCAAGCTACAGTTTGGTACAATGATGGATTTGGTTGGACACAATTAGGCGCTCCATTGTTCTCAGGGACTGGTGCTTGTGCACCACAGGGAATTTGGACGGCATATTCAGCTCCATTACCTGCTTCATGTGAAAATATAGCAAACTTGCAAATTGCTATTCGTTGGCAGAATAATGACGATGGTGTAGGAACAGATCCATCTGTAGCAATTAATAACCTTGAAGTAGTTACTTCCTCTTCAGCGGCATGTGCATCAACTGATTTTGCAACATTAACGGCGCCAGTTGCTGATGATGCGTCATTTACATTGACCAATTTCTGCGCTGGAGCAGCGAATGCGGCAACAGGAATTGTTACCCCTGGCGGAACATTTGATTTTAACCCAAATCCTTTGGATGGATCTACAATAAATGCTGGAACGGGTGAAATAACAGATCCTGTTGCGGGTACAACGTATACAATCGAATATACAACGCCTGGTGCCTGTCCAGTATCTAGTATAGAGACCGTGGATGCACAAGATTGCTGTAATATTGTTTTAGATACTATTTCAACGGTTTCTCCAACTTGCGGTCAAGCAGATGGTGAAATATTTGTACAAGCTGTCGGAGGTGACGGTAACTATACATTTAGCCTTAATGGAGGTCCATTCGCTGCATCTAATCTGTTTATTGGATTGACTTCAGGATCTTATGATATTGAAGTACAAGATGGAACAGGAACTTGTTCTGATATAATAACCGTTCAACTTTCAGATATGAATGCGCCTGTTATTACTGCAGTAAATCTTGTTCAACCACTTTGTAATGGAGATTTAACAGGAGAAATTGAAGTTATTGCAAATGGAGGAGTGGGTGCTCTGACATACGGAATTGGCATTGGAGCAGTTCCTGTGGCAACAAATGGAACAGGTATTTTTACAGGACTTGGTGCTGAAAATTATACGATAGTCGTTTCTGATATGAATGGATGCATCGCTTCAAGTAATGGTGTAATTGTGGATCCTCCTGTTGTGACAATTGATGTTGTTTATACCGATGTAACTTGTTTTGGTGCAAATGATGGAACTATTACCATAACAGGTGGAGGAGGAACTGGGGCTTACAATTATTCTATAGATAATGGTTTAAACTGGTCAACTAACATCAATTATACTGGATTGTCACCTCAACTTTATCAAGTAATTGTTGAAGATGCCAATGGATGTCAGTCTGTTGTTGAAGATATTACAATAGTTGAAAGTGGAACCTTAGTAGTTGATCCAGTTGTTGTAGATGAATCATGTGTGAATTCATGCGATGGAAGTATAACGTGGAATGTTGCAGGTGGAAATGCTCCATATACATACGTTTACAACGGAATAAATGCACCATCTAATTCAGTTAATGATCTTTGTCCTGGAGTTTATAATTATACAATTACAGATAACTCTGGATGTGCAACAGTCGGAAGTAACACGATCCAACCTGGAGTTTTGGTACAACCTAGCATTGTTTCCGTTGTTCCAGATGGATGTACAGATGTTTGTGATGGTGAAGTTACTATAACGTCAAATACAGGAGTAGTTTATACCCTGGATGGTGTATCTAATGGTACAGGTGTTTTTACAGATTTATGCGAAGGAAATAAAGTGATTACTGTGACGGATGCGAATGGTTGCTCAAATACAGTATCGGTATTGGTGACGACTACACCACAAACTGTTGCGAACTTTACACATTTACCTTCAAGTGTCACAATTTTTGAAAACACAGTTAATTTCACGAATGAAACCATTAATGCTGATCAATACATATGGGAGATTTCTGGAGATAATGGATACTATGTAACATATAATACTGTGGATATTGAACATGAGTTCCCTTCGGATACGGGTGAATATGTCATTTGTTTGACGGCTATAAACTCAGTTGGATGTCAGGATGAATATTGTATTTCGCTTGTAGTTGAAGATGAAATTGTCGTATTTGTTCCAAACTCATTCACACCTGATGGAGATGAATACAATCAAACCTTCAGAGCGTATGTTAATGGCGTTGATTTATATGATTTTGATTTCTTAATATTTAACCGATGGGGAGAATTAATTTGGGAAAGTCATGATGCAGAGATTGGATGGGATGGAACCTACAAGGGGAAATTGGTTCAAGCTGGAACCTACACATGGAGAATTACGGTTAAGGACATAGAGTTCGATTACCGTAAAACGTATACCGGTCATGTTAATATGCTCAAGTAATTAATGCTTTATAAAAAAAAGAAAGGCTTCTCAATTAAGAGAAGCCTTTCTTTTTTCCTTACCAATTGTTGTTTAAAATTCAAAGAAAAAAAAGGTCACTGCAGCCCATTCTTTTTTTACTCCTTTGGCATATCCTAAAGTAGAACGACTACTATTTTGCACTGTTCCATCATCTTTAATGTAACCAATTGTTGAGCGGCTGCTATTTTGAACTGTTCCATCGCTTTTTACGTAACCAACTGTCGATCGACTACTATTTTGAATAGTTCCATCACTTTTTATGTAGCCAATTGTTGAGCGACTGCTATTTTGAATAGTTCCATCACTTTTGATATAACCAGCCGTAGATCTACTGCTATTTTGGATTGTTCCGTCACTTTTAATGTAACCGGTTGTGCTTCGGCTTCCGGATTGAATTGTTTGAGCGTTAATAAAATGCATAGACGCAATTGCAGCGATGGTAATAAATACTTTTTTCATGATTGTTTTGGTTAATTAATTTAAAATAAACTTATTTGTTCCATTAATTCGGACTTGTAACTGTCGCTTAACGGTATTTCACGCGAATCCACAAAAACAGATTTTGGTTGAAATATGTTTCACATTTACTAAATGAAACCGATGAATCCTTAGAAAACCATTTGGTTTTAATTTCTGTTCAACAAGCTTTAGAGTCTGACTTAAAATGTATTTTTCAAAATTCATTTATACGTTTTAGCGTTAACGTAAAACAACGAAAAAAAGCTGACATTGAAAAATAATTGATATTGACATTTTAATTTAAGAGTAGTACCTATTGAAAGAGTAAAAAAAAAGCGAGAAGATTAATCTTCTCGCTTTTTACATTTGTGATTGAATACTATTTTCTAATCAAGGTAACGCTACCGTGACCAGTATATGTTTGATCATTTAGACCAATAATTACATATTTAAGGAAATAAACTCCTTCCTCAACAGGGTTTCCACTAGCTGTAGTTCCGTTCCATAATGGATTTACTCCCTCATCTTCAAAAACTAGATTTCCCCATCTATTTACAATGATATATTGAATAGACTTGGTGTGTTCTGTATTTATAAAGAAAAACTCGTTGGCACCATCATTATTTGGAGTAAATACGTTCGGTACTTCTATTAAAGGTTCTGGATATTCCAAAACAATAATTTGTACAGTATCAAAATCAGAACATGTTCCATTCGTTGCCTCTAAAACCATGATATAAGTTCCAGGTGAATCGTAAGTGTTTGTAGGAGAAGTTCCGACATTAGTAGTTAATCCAGTAGCTCCATCACCGAAACTCCATAAATAACTTGGAGTTACAGATGAATTGTTTAAAAAGTTAACCGTTAATCCCGGGAAACCTGTTGTAACATCTGGAATTGCGTCAGCATTTGGCATGTTCACTACGGTTACTGAAACCATATCTGTGTTAACGCATCCATTCGCATCTGTTCCGGTTACCGTATAAACTAATTGTCCTTGACCAGGCGTAAACCCTTGATTATTAATTACTCCATTGTCCCACGTGTATGTTGAAGCACCAGATCCAGATAAAGTAACTGATTCTCCGTCACATATTACAACATCATTTCCAGCATCGACCGCAGGAAGATTGTTAATGGTAATTTGTTTGTTATTTGTATTTGTACAACCGTTTGCATCGGTATATGTATATGTAATGGTTTGTGTACCTTGAGAAGGATCAAAGTTTGTTCCTGTAACTCCAGTTCCACTAAATACACCTCCAGCTGGTGATCCAACTAGTGGTATAGAAGCTGCGTCAATACAAACTGAAGAATATGTTCCAGCATCAACGATAGGCAAAGGATCAATTGTTACAGCTACTTGAACTGGAACATTACATCCAATATCATTCGGAGTAAAAGTATAATTAAATGTTCCTGGTGTTGCTGTGCTTATGCTCGTTGGTGACCACGTCCCTGGAACGTCATTAAGTGACGTAGTTGGAGGTACTGGCGGTATTGATCCTTGGCATAAATTGGCAGTTGGATTAAACGTTGGTACGGTTAAAGGGTTAACTGTTATAGTAATATCGTCATTATCTTGACAACCGCTTGTTGTTCCAACTACACTGTAGGTAGTAGTTACCAATGGTGAAACGGATTGACCATTTGCACCACCGTTGTCCCAAGTATATGAAGCTGCACCACTAGCAGTCAAGTTTACACTTTGACCAAGACAAATAGTCTGATCTAATCCCGCATCAACAACAGGTAATGCTACCACTGTTAAATACATAGTATCAGAATTTGAACAACCGCTTCCTCCTGAACCAGTTACGATTAATTCAACAGGCCCACCTACTGGAGCATTAAATGGAACGCCATTCGTAATTGGGTAATTCCAAATGTATCCAGATGCACCTGTCGCCATAAGTGTTACAGGTGTTCCTTCACATACTACTTGATCAGCTCCTGCATCTACAATTGTTATAGGAGTTACAGTCACTGAAATTTGAGCAGTGGTGTTACATGTTGGCCCTGTTGGCGTAAAAGTAAAATTATATGTTCCTGCAGTTGCGGTATTTACCGCACCAGACCATGTACCTGAGATTCCATTTGTTGAAGTTGTAGGAAGAACTGGTGCCGCAGCTCCTTCACAAACATCAGGAATGGCATCAAATGTTGGTGTAATTGGATCGACAACCGTAATGATTATAGCGTCGTCAACTGTACACGAACCATCAGCTCCAGTCACGATATAAGTTGTAGTCGAAGCTGGAGTAACAGTTTGTCCATTTGGACCTCCATTCGCCCACGTATACGTTGTAGCACCGGTTGCTGTTAACGTTACACTTTGACCTAAACAAATTGTTTGATCTGCTCCAGCGTCTAATGGTGGAGGAGAACCTGGTATAACCGTAATATCAACTTGGTCAGAAGCAGGACAACCATTATTATCTGTACCATTTACAGTATAGGTTGTTGTACCCATTGGTGGTGAGAATGGAACAGCATCAACAACTCCATTATCCCATGTAAATCCAGAACCGCCAGATGCTGAAAGCGTAGTTGTTCCGCCTTGACAAACAATAGTTTGATCTTGTCCACCATCAATACTTGGATTGAAAATGGTGAAACAAAATGGATCCGAAGTACATAAGTAGTTCCCTAAGTCATCATAGACGTCAGCCGTTATACATGTATCCGAGTTAATTATTGGTGCAATATTATCAATATTTTGATCACCTGTACTCCAGTCAATATTTGCATTCAAGCAAGGTCCCGCGTTGATGAAAATATTATCAATACCCCAGTTATCACAGCACGTTCCTGAAGAATTCGTTTGAATCCATCTAAAAATTGTATTAGTAGTCACCGCAGCTGGAGGAATTGCAACACTATAAGTTCCCCATGTAGTAAAAGGAGTTGCACCAGAAACAGTTGGAGTATTTCCACCAGGATTAGCAGCTAAAATTGACCCATTCGGATGGTAATAAACAAATTCAACCCAATTTGCTCCTCCATTTATACTATATTGAATTGAAACTCCTTCGTCCGGTTCATCTGGACCTTCACAAGGAGAAGCCCCTGCTTGGACAGCATACCTCATATCAAAAACAATACTTCCACCTGTACAAACGTCAAATGCTGCTGTTTGAATAAATGGAACTCCACTTCCGGCAGTTGAAGCCCAGAAATGACTTCCATCTGGTCCCGCTCCACAAGGTGAAGAAAAACTAGCACCTCCAGCTACAGACCAACCAGAAGGTAAAGATCCAACGTTGAAATTAAATGATTGGTTAGCGCCAATGATAGACGCGGTCGCCGAGAGATTAACTTGAGTTCCTGGACAAACCGTTGTTGGTGAAGGGGAAATTACAGTTAAATCGCACGTTTGAGCAAAAACAAAAACTGGACTAATACCAATTAAAAGTAAAAGCCCGCACTTTTTAATTTTCGAATAAATAGTAGTTGTTTTCATAATTCTAGTTGGCAGATTGAATTTTAACAATAGAATGAGTATACTTCCAAGAACCATCAAAATTTGCATTTCGAATTGTAAAAGAATTTATCTCATTTTCATTTGAACATGTTGATTCTTTAGACTCTCCAGCATTTAATTGAAAGTTAGAGGATGTTTCATCACTTTTTTCACAGCCATTACATCCTTCTTCAAAATAAATCTCGAATTCTAAATTTACTGAAGTAGAAGCAGATGTTGTATTAACAGCTTTAAAAACAATATTTTCTAAAGGAATTTTGAATCCTTCAGTTTCACACGAAACGATTCGGGAATAAACTTCAATTCCATTTTCTGTGTTCATCAATTGCCAGTCATTGGATTGAGCGCTTGAGTTAAAGCATAGAAATAATGATAGAAAAAACATAGTTTTTCCCATTAGATGGTTGGATTTCATAGTGTTAAAGTGTTTGGTGGAAGAAATGTAAGCCACAAGTTTTGTGAACAAAAACGAAAAAATTGGCATAGTTCCATTGTAGTATTTGGTAAGTTTAGTCCTTAGACGTATGTAGTTACGTATAAGTTGCACAAATATACAACAGAATTAATATTAATCAAAAAAAGTATTTACAATTGTGTAATTTAATATTGACTTTTCCCCTTGAATTATACTTCCAGTTTAAATGCAGAAGTCTTATGGAAGGTAATATCTTTATAATCTTGCTCTGCCATCTGTAGAAGAAATTGTGTCTCAGCTAGAAACACTAAATTATCATCTTTGTCCAATGCGATGTATCTTGCTTTTGCTCTTTTAAACTCTTCAAGCATTACATGATTGGTAGTTGTGATCCAGCAAGCCTTATGGAAATTTCTTGGAACGAAACGACATTTAGCCCCGTATTCGTGCTCCAATCTGTAGCTAATAACTTCAAATTGAAGCATTCCAACAGTTCCTATGATTTTACGACTTCCTGGTTGCTGAATAAACAACTGAGCAACTCCTTCATCCATTAACTGTTTAACACCTTTGTCCAATTGTTTCGATTTCATTGGATCAAGATTCTCCAACTCCATAAAAATTTCTGGTGAAAAACTTGGCACACCTTTATACATGAACTTTTCTCCTTCATTTAATGTGTCACCAATTTTAAAATTACCTGAGTCGTACAATCCAATTACATCTCCTGGGAAAGCTTCATCAATGACGCTTTTGTCCTGAGCCATAAAAGAGGTTGGATTCGGAAATTTCATTTTTTTATTTAAACGCACATGATTGTAAAATGTATTGCGTTCAAACTTACCAGATACAAT
This sequence comes from uncultured Flavobacteriales bacterium, assembly GCA_913059205.1. Lineage (GTDB taxonomy): Bacteria > Bacteroidota > Bacteroidia > Flavobacteriales_D > Crocinitomicaceae > UBA4466. The sequence goes on along the minus strand of CAJXRM010000050.1, from coordinate 7,119 downwards.
TCTTAAAAAGGCAATTCTATCTCTGTGTTTTGGATCAAGATTGGCGTGGATTTTAAAAACAAAACCAGAGAATTTAGGATCATCTGGATTTACCATTTTTTGATCAGATTCGCGACCTCTTGGAGAAGGAGAAATTTCACAAAATGCATTCAATAATTCTTGAACTCCAAAATTGTTTACCGCTGAACCAAAAAACACAGGTGCTACTTCTCCAGAAAGATATGTTTCTCTGTCAAATGGATTGTATACGCCAGCAATCATTTCCAATTCTTCTCGAAGTTCAGCAGCTGGATTTTCACCAATAATTGAATCTATTTCTTTTGATGAAACATCTGCTATAGATTTCACATCGTCGGATATCCCAGTCTTATTCGGAGAAAACAAGTTAAGTTCTTTTTTGTAGATGTTATACACACCTTTGAAACGGTCGCCCATTCCAATTGGCCAAGACAAAGGACAAACTTTGATATTTAATTTTGATTCTAATTCATCAAGCAAATCAAAAGCTTCTTTACCGTCTCGATCGAGTTTATTCACAAAAATAATAACAGGAGTATTGCGCATACGGCATACTTCCATTAATCGCTCTGTTTGAGCCTCAACGCCGTTTGCAACATCAACAACAAGAATTACGCTATCAACTGCTGTAAGTGTTCTAAAAGTGTCTTCAGCAAAATCCTTGTGCCCAGGAGTGTCCAGAATATTAATTTGTTTTCCCTTATAATTAAAAGCCATTACGGAAGTTGCAACAGAGATACCTCTTTGTTTTTCGATTTCCATAAAATCAGAAGTAGCCGTTTTTTTAATTTTACTATTCTTTACAGCTCCAGCGGATTGAATTGCACCTCCAAAAAGTAGAAGTTTTTCAGTTAAAGTTGTTTTACCGGCATCGGGATGGGAAATAATTCCAAAGGTCCTTCTTTTTTCTATTTCAACTGAATTGCTCATGGGTATGTTTTTGCGAATGCAAATGTACTTAATTCTTTAGAATCTTGAAGTCGCAGATATTGAAAGATTACAACGAAATTAATTGTACGTAGTATTTGAAGCAGATATTCGAAAGAATAGAAATGAAAAAGGCTGCCAATTATGACAGCCTTTTGAAACTTTTTTTGATTCTAAAATTTGTAGCTCAATCCTAAACTCGGTAGAATAGGGAATTGATAAATTTTTTCATTTGTTACACGGTTGATGTAGAATATGTTATCTCTGTCATAAACATTAGTCAAAGAAGCGATAATTTCAATAACAGATTCGTTTTTAAATATAAAACGTTTTTTAACAGTAACATCTAATCGATGGTAATACGGTAAACGTTCACTATTCAATGTCCCTAAATTCGTGTTAATAGTATTTGCATTTGTTGTAGTGTAATCAGTTGTGACACCTCCGCCAAAATTTTGACCTTCAAAGTTACCAATTGTAGGAGTATAAGGTAATCCCGAACCTAAATTCCATCGAATACTCAATTCAAGATCTTTCTTCTTTCCAAATAAATAAGTTCCAACTAAATTAATATTGTGTCTTCTATCAAATACTGGGTAATACGTTGTGTCTCCATCCCATCGAATTGAATGACCATATGAATAAACTCCCCAAAGGAACAATCTATTTCCAGAATACTTGATTAAAACGTCTACACCATATGATTCACCATTTTCTAAAATAAAATCCTTTTTATACACATCATCAATATGTGGATTTTTATCATCATCAGCGTATTGTTTGTTTTGGTTGATGTTGCTTAATTGACTGAAATATTTGTAGTATCCTTCCACGTTTGCAGATATCTTTTTAGTGATGTCATATTCGAAGCCACCAATTGCATGCCATGCATACTGTAATCCGTTCTTAGGATTTTTTTCATTTTGATAATAGGTAACAAATGTTTCTTGAACATTGGTTGGAGCTGAAAGGAATCCATTAAACAAATTCACAACATCTTTATCTGAAGAAACTGAAGTGAAATTTTGAGAGAATCTACCTCCTGACGCTTTTAATCTAAATTTCTCTGTTGCATTGAATTTAAGACCTAAACGAGGTTCTGGCGAAATTGTTCCCATTGAAGCGTACATCTGGGCTCTAAAACTTGGCTGAACTACCCATCGTGTTGAAACGAAATTATAGCTCAAGAAAATTCCGATCTCAGTTGTAAAGTTGTCCGCAGCAATACGTGTCTTATTCTCATTGAATGTTTCAAATTTAGTATTGAATCCATTCAAGTTAATCCCATAATTTAATTCACCATTATTCTTCATGAAATAGGTGAAGTCGAATCCTAAATCAAATCCACCAATAGAACTACTTCGAGGTAACGGGTCGCTACCTTCAACAGGTTCTAAAAATGAAGTGCTATAAAAACTTCCATTTACATGACCACGAACAAAAATTGGTGAACTCTGAGGAACAAGAAGGAAGTTTACACCTCCACCACCTTGCGTCCACTCAATATCAGCGATATCATATTTTACTTTGTCATCATTATAAAATCCAAATGCATTAAATTTTGATCCTCCGTCTCCTTTGAAAGTTATTTTACCATATAAATCGGTAAAACTAAAAGGCATTCCCTCTCCATTGTTAATGCCTGGATAAATATCCTTAGATAAATAATCTAGTAAACTGTGTTTCGCAGAAAAAACATAGGTTGCTGGACTGAATTTCCCTTCTTTTGCTTTTGAAAATGGACCTTCTAGAACAACTTTTGCCAAGAAAGGAGATACAGAAATTTTACCACCGAATTTTTTACGGTCTCCGTCTCGATAAGTAATGTCCATGATAGAAGAAATTCGTCCTCCATATTTGGCATCAAAACCTCCAGTATAAATACTTACGTTTTGGACTAATTCCGTTTCAAAAATCGAAAAGAAACCTATGGAATGAAATGGGTTATAAATAGTCATCCCATCTAATAAAATTTTATTTTGAATTGGAGTACCACCTCTAACATACAATTGTCCACCTTGATCTCCTGTTGTAACAACCCCCGGAGTTATACTAAAAGCACCAATGATATCATTTTCTGCTCCCATCGATGGAACACGCTCCAATCCTTTCTTGTCTAATCGAATTTCTGATATACCAACCTGTGTTTTGTTTCTTTGGCTTTCAGCACTAACATCCATTTGAACGAGGTTTTGAACGTCATCCTTCTTTTCCAATTGTATATTAATATCTTCAATTCCTTTGGCTACAGTTACAGAGATATTTTGTGTTACCGTATTAAAAAGAGCACTTTCAATTTTTAGAATATATTCGCCTTTGTCAAGTTTAGAAAGTGAAAAGAAACCATTGACATCTGTAACGGATCCAGTTAGAGTGGTACTATCCGAAGCAAGTAGTTTTACTTTTTCAAAAGGCATTGGTTCACCATCTGCTTTATTGTAAATGAATCCTCGAATTGTAAAGTCTTGTGAGTAAGAAAGTTGGGAGAAAAAGACTGTAAATAAAAAGAAATAGAACAGTTTCATATTTTGAGTATCTAGTTTTAACAAGGCTCGAAGATAAGATAAACAAATCAATTAAGTAATGTTAAAATCTTTAAAAGTTTCAAACGGTATATTTTATTGATTAAAAGGGAAAAATTATTTTTCGAAGATTTTCGCTCTTTCCCAGAATTTATCCATTAATTTTAAATCACTATGTGCAATAGAATGCCCTTCTTTTTCTAAAAGATCTTCCATTTTTTGAAAACGGTTGATGAACTTTTTATTTGTTTTTTCTAGTGCGTTTTCTGGGTTTACGTCGATGAATCTTGCGTAATTAATTAGTGAAAAAAGCACATCTCCAAATTCATTTTCAATATTTTTTTGTGATTGATTTGAATTAACCTCGACTTCAAGTTCTGCAATTTCTTCTTTGACTTTGCTCCAAACATCAGATCTGTTTTCCCATTCAAATCCTACACCTTTAACTTTTTCTTGAATTCTTGTAGCCTTAACAACTGCGGGAAGTGATTTGGGAACACCCTCCAAGATTGATTTCTTACCTTCTTTGAGCTTCAATTTCTCCCAATTGGATTTCACTTCCTCTTCAGTTTCTGCTTTTACATCGCTGTAGATATGTGGATGACGATGAACCAGCTTGTCACAAATACGGTTTAAAACAGATGTGACATTAAATGATTGCTGCTCTTCACCAATCTTGGAATAAAAAATCAAATGCAAAAATAGATCACCAATTTCTCCCTCCAATTCATCCATGTCATTGTCTAAAATTGCATCGGCTAACTCATAAGTTTCTTCAATTGTCAAATGTCGCAATGATTCTAACGTTTGCTTTTTGTCCCAGGGACATTTTTCACGTAAATCATCCATGATATTAAGTAGTCGTTCAAATGCAACTAAACGTTCGTCCATTGGTTTTACTTTTCAAAATTAATACTGTGTACTTCTTTGCTTTCTTATTCTTATTTTTGTTTCGTGAAATTACTAATAATAATAGTTTTAATTTTTTCAAATTTTTGGACTTTTGCTCAACCGAAAGATGATTTATGGATTGAAGCAAAGGGAAAAGCTGGATTTCTATTAGCTCATAGAAGTTCAATGGGGCACCTTGCAACTGAACATACCTTTGCGGGAGAAGTTAGTTTTTACATCAAACCAAAGAACAGAAAATCGTGGCATAAATCATATAAAAATCCGCTTATCGGAGTCACAGGTTTTTTTGGTACAGTCGGAAATAGAGAGGTACTGGGCAAGTATTATGGGCTTATAGGATTTTCTAGTTTCCCCTTGATTAACACGAAACATTACTTGTTTAGTCTTAAAGTTGGTGCGGGACTTGGATATGGAACAAAACATTTTGACCCCGTTACAAATCCGTTAAACAATGCTATTGGCTCTTCTGTCAATGCTCAAATTTGTTTTGGTTTGGAAAGTAGAATTTTATTTGGAAATAGTTCGATCAATATTTCATTGGATATGACACATTTTTCAAATGGAGCGGCTAAAACACCGAATTTAGGTTTGAATTTACCTTATCTCGGCTTGGGTTATGGGTACAGAATTAAAAACGGAATAGATTCAAATTATGTGCACAATGAGTTTAGGAAAAGATGGGAGTTTGGATTAATGGCAATTGGTTCTGCCAAGGAAACGTATCCAACTGGAGGAAAAAAATATCCAGTTTTTGCCGCAAGTTTAATTGGTAGAAGGTTTTTTAGACAAAAGGTGGGAATGGAAGCTTCATTTGACGTGATTTCAAAACAAGCGATTATAGATTATCACTCAGATGTTAGGAAGAAACAATCTGAAATAATTCAGTTAGGTGTATTCGTCGGTTACATTTTGCCAATGGATAATTTTCATCTATTAGTTGGAATGGGAGCGTATGTGCGCGATAAGTACAAGCCAGAATCGTACTTTTATCATCGAGTTGGAATGCGCTATGTATTTGACAACGGTATTAATATCAATTTGGTTTTGAAGTCACATTGGGCTCGAGCAGATTATGTAGAGTATGGCATAGGATATACATTTAAGAGATGAGAATAGAGTTTTTAATTTTTACGGTTTTATTTCTTTTTGTAAGCTGCAAAAAAGAGGAAGATAGAAATTGTATTAAATCAGTTGGTGAGATAAGTAGCAGGGAAGTATTTGTTGAAGATTTCTCGCAACTATATATGGGGCCTCATCTTAAATATAAACTGATACAGGATAGCACAGATAAAGTTGTTATTATCAGTGGAGAAAATCTTTTGAACGGGATTGATGTTGCCGTAGAAAATAGTGTTTTGAGACTTGAAAACTCTAATAAATGTGCATTTTTAAGGACATATGAAGAGGTAATTGAAGTTGAAATTCATTTTACCCATCTATCAAAAATTGAATTCGAGGGAACACATGAAGTAGTATGTCCTGAGACAATCCAATCGGTTAATTTAGACCTGTTGATTACGGAGGGAGCTGGCCATTTTGAATTGAAATTAAATGCAAATTCGTTAAATTTGGTAATTGCCAAAGGTTGGGGTAATTATTCTGTCAGTGGGAATGTAAATTATGCCAATTTTCGAGTTTCTGGTAATGGATTTGGATCCTCATATGATTTAAACGTATTGAATGAGCTCGTCGTGATTTCAAATACTGTTGGTTTAGTTGAATTGCGTGCAGATCAATGTGTGTTACTTTCCGAGATTAAATCATCTGGAAGTATTCATTATAAAGGAATTCCAAGTGTAATAGAGTTTAATAACTATGGTTCTGGTGAATTAGTAAATCAGAATTAAAAGAAAAAATAAAATATGAAATTAGTACTAATTACAATCGCTTTATTGGCACTCGCATTTGCAGGTATTGCTGTTAAAATTCTTCTTCAAAAAAATGGGAAATTCGCTGGAACATGTGCCAGTAATAATCCAATGATTAACAAAGAAGGTGAGGCATGCGGGTTGTGCGGTGCGCAGCCAGATGAAAAATGTAAAAATTAAAAAGAAGTATTAAATACTTCTTTTTAATTGCATTAGTATTTTAAACGCATCGTCAATATCTTTAGAATCAACAATTACGGTGAACTCATTCGCAGTTGATACCACTTGCTCAATATTTATTCCGTCCCAAGCCAGATGCTTCATGATGTAATAATATACACCAAATGTTTCAGTATTCGTTTCAGGAAGTTTTACCGTGATAGATGATAGATCCAACGTATGCGCTTTCATATGTTCGTTTCCGAACAGACGCTTGACATCATCAATATATTTAGTATTCAAAATGTATGTTGTCTCTGTAATCCCTTTACACAAAGCAAAAAAGCTCTCTTTGTCATTGTTCACTAGTTTTACAAGATTACTTTGGCATTCTCTCAAGGATTCGGAATTTTCAAACGTAAAATCAACAAGGTCACTTCTTACAAGAAAATCACCAATACCACCAATAACTTTCTTGATTTTAACGTCAAGTTTATGGTAAACACCCGGTGTCATTCGCTTAATAGCCATGACAATTGCTCCTTCTTTGATCTCCTTGTTGGTTACTTTTTCAACTTCTGGAATTATTTTTCTTGCTAATGCTGAAATATTAATAAGATTTTCAGTCATTGCCTCTCTTAAGAACGGAGAGCGGTTGATTATATCCCTGTCTCTTATACACATCTCCGAGCCCACGAGACAGGCAGAAATCT
>CAJXRM010000049.1 GCA_913059205.1 uncultured Flavobacteriales bacterium | reverse complement strand
ACGAGATTTCTGCCTGTCTCGTGGGCTCGGAGATGTGTATAAGAGACAGTAGTACACCAATGTACCGATCGCAGCGGATGAAAAAAGCACATTTAGAATCGTCAACGTTCCAAGCACCTTTGGCTTCGCATCGTAAATTTTGAGATTTACACGTTCACGAAATTCTTTTAAACTCATGCTGTTTTTAATTTGAGCACTTCAGCTTTCAAGCGTTCTTTATCAATTGGAACAACTCCACTAACTTCACAAACTAATCCTCCGGATAAATTTGCTATCTCAGCAATCTCGTCGATATTCAATCCAGCTGACAAACACAAAGTCGCAACCGAAATCACAGTATCTCCTGCCCCACTGACATCCGCAATATTTCTATGATGCGCATCAATATAGTGTTTGTTTTTTCCGTCATGAATAAAAACCCCATGCTCTGAAAGCGTAACGAAACTGATTTTGTTTTGAAGTTTCCCTTCCAATTTCTCTATGGCCGCTTCAAAACTATCACGGTCATTTGAAAAATCAAATTGTGTATTTAAACCTTCCTTTAACTCTTTTAAGTTTGGCTTAAACAAAGTAACATTTTTATATGCGAAAAAATTATCTTTTTTAGGGTCAACAGTAACGATTACACCGTTGTCATTTGCCATTTTAACAACGTTTTCAATCACCCTTTGCGTTAACAACCCTTTGTTATAATCTTCGATAATTATTGCATCAATTTTTGACGCAATAATTTCCTGAACTTTTCCAATTAACTCATCTTCTTGAGCCGTAGTTAAATCGTTTGTTTGTTCTTCATCAATTCTCAATAACTGTTGATGATTTCCAATAACACGTGTTTTTACTGTGGTAATCCGACTATTGGATTTCACAATTCCCGCCGTTGATAAATTTCGAGTTTGTAGTAACGAAGTAAACGTTTCTCCACCTTTATCATCGCCAATAACTGCACATAAAACGGGTTCTGCACCCAATGCCAATAAATTCAAAGCAACATTTGCAGCGCCTCCCAAGCGATCTTCTGTTTTTTTCAGATTGATGATTGGCACAGGTGCTTCAGGACTTACACGCGTAACAGAACCCCGTAGGTAGGAATCGATCATTACATCGCCCAATACGAGAATGCGTTTTTGTGTAAATTCTTCAAATAATGCTTCTACGTTCATTTAAGCTAATTTTTCCAATGCAGTTTTTATGCGCTTCATTGCTTCCGTTAATGTTTCTTCAGATGCGGCATAAGAAATTCGTATACAGTTATCATCTCCAAATGCTTCTCCAGTTACCAGTGCAACTAAGGCCTCATCCAGCAAATACAAACACAAATCGCTTCCATTTTTTATTACAGTTCCGTTATAGGACTTTCCATAAAAATATGAAACATCAGGGAAAACATAAAAAGCGCCTCCTGGCATATTCGTTTTTACTCCTTGAATCGTATTCAGTGCGTCTAAAACTAGCGTTCTTCTATTCGCAAAGGCATCTATCATGTCTTTCAACACAATTGGATCAGCTTCCATAGCTGCAATCGCCGCTTTTTGAGTAATTGAACACGTTGCCGAAGTAAATTGACCTTGGACTTTATTACATGCATCTGCAATTTTCTTCGAAGCGCCAATATAACCTAATCTCCAACCAGTCATGGCCCACGCTTTAGAAACTCCATTAATAGTAACTACTTGCTCATACACTTCTGGGAATTGAGCTAAACTTTCATGCTTCGTTCCAAAATTAATGTGTTCATATATTTCATCGCTAATCACAACGATTTGAGGATGTTTCGCTAAAACTTCAGCCAATCCTTTTAACTCCTCTTTGCTATACACCGAACCAGTTGGGTTACATGGAGTAGAGAAAATCATCATTTTTGTTTTAGGTGTAATTGCCGCTTCCAACTGTGCTGCGGTAATTTTAAAATCACTTTCAATACCAGCGTTTACGATTACAGATTCACCTTCAGCAACCTTTACAATTTCAACATACGAAACCCAGTAAGGAGCAGGAATAATTACCTCATCTCCAGCATTTACAATGCTCAAGACAACATTTGCAATCGATTGTTTTGCTCCAGTAGAAACAACAATTTGATCTGCTTTGTAATCTAAATTATTATCACGCTTGAATTTTTTAGAAATTGCTTCGCGCAAATCCTCGTAACCAGGAACAGGTGTATACATCGTATAATTGTCCTTCATCGCTTGGATGGCAGCATCTTTAATAAATTCTGGTGTGAAGAAATCTGGCTCTCCTAAACTCAACGAGATGATGTCTTTTCCTTGTAATTTCAACTCTCTACTCTTTCGAGACATAGCAATGGTAGCAGACTCTTCCATCGCATTCAAACGATCTGATAATTCAATCATAATTGTATAACGCTAATTTAAGCCACAAATTTAAAATAAAGAAGCGTAGAATTGCAGGATAAATCCTTATTTTATTTCAAATGGCCCACATTGCGTAATTCGTATGTAATTGTGAATAAATTCCATTTTTGATTGAAAAATGAACGCTTATTTAAACTAAATTCGTTCCTCTTATGGAGGAGGAAAAGTTTATAGACATTGAGAAACTGATAAAAAGCAAGAACCCAAAAGTGCTAAAATGGATGCCGCGGTTTGTTCTCCGCTACCTCAAGCGCATTTTACATCAGGACGAAATCAACGCATTTTTATTAGCGAATAAAGACAAAAAAAATGCTGAATGGTGTCAAGCATCAGTGGATCATTTAAACATTACTTACTCCGTTGAAAACATTAAAAACATTCCAAAAGAAGGTAAAATTGTCTTAGTAATGAACCATCCTTTGGGAGGTATGGATGCGATGATACTTGTTTCTGCTTTACAACATCACCGCACAGATCTTAAGTTTATTGTGAACGATATTTTATTGAATATTGACGGTATGAAGGAAATGTTTGTTGGTGTAAACAAGCAGCGAAACGGAAAAAACAAAAGCGAAACAAGACAATCAATCAAACAACTTTTTGAATCAGACAATGCAGTTTGCATTTTTCCTGCGGGACTAGTAAGTCGAAAAATTAAAGGTGAAGTGAGAGACTTGGAATGGAAGAAAACGTTTGTCACTTTGTCACGGGAAAACGAACGCACCATTATTCCCATTTACATTGATGGAAAGCTTTCGAATTTCTTTTATCGACTTCATAAATTAAGGACTTTTTTAGGAATTAAAGCAAACATTGAAATGCTATACCTATCGAACGAACTTTTCAAACAACGAAATAAACATTTTAAATTCATCGTTGGAACTCCAATAAAATCTGATTATCTTGATCAAGATTTAAACGATGTTGCGATGGCACAAAAAATTAAGCAAGAAGTGTATAACTTGCGTAAGCAAATCTAATTATGGAAAAAATTATTGATCCTATATCAAGAGAGTTACTTAAAAAAGAATTAAACAAAGACCGCTTTTTGCGCTTAACGCGAAAAGGTGAAAATGAAATTTATTGCGTCGATTATCACAATTCACCTAATGTCGTTCGAGAGATTGGTCGTTTAAGAGAAGTTTCATTTCGCGGAGGTGGTGGTGGTACTGGATTATCAATTGACCTTGATGATTTTGACACATCAGAAAATTGCTACAAACAACTTATCGTTTGGTCACCTGAAGATGAAGCCATTGTGGGAGGATATCGTTTTATTTTGTGCAAGGATTCTATAAACCAAAAAGGAGATATAAATCTTTCAACAACGCATTATTTTGATTTTTCTGATCGTTTTATTGATCGATTTTTACCTAACACAATTGAATTAGGTAGGAGCTGGGTTCAACCTGACTTTCAACCTGCTATTAATCCAAGAAAAGGATTATTTGCCTTAGACAATATTTGGGATGGATTGGGTGCAATTACCGTATCACACCCAGAAATAAATTACTTTTTTGGCAAAGTAACAATGTACCCATCGTACAATAGTGAAGCGCGTGATTTTCTTTTACATTTCATGCATCATTACTTTCCAGACAACGATCATTTGATGCAACCTTTTCATCCACTGGTACAAAACTATGATCGAAATGCATACGATCAATTACTAGAAGGTTTAGAATTTAAAGAAGGTTTTAAAGTGCTTAATTCTTTCGTTAAAGAAAGAGGTGAATTCATTCCGCCTTTGGTGAATATTTACATGAATTTATCACCAACGATGCGCACGTTCGGAACCGCAGTGAATCCCGAATTCGGAAATGTTGAAGAAACTGGAATTTTAGTTACTCTGGCGGATATTTACGAAGAAAAGAAGGAACGTCATATGAAGTTTTAATCAAAAAAAATCTCGCTTATCCCAAAAGGACAAGCGAGTTGATTTAACCTTTAACTTATTATTTAATAATGCACTACCAAATCATGTTTTTCAATGAGTTTTCGTAAATTAATAAGCGCATAGCGCATACGACCTAGTGCAGTGTTTATGCTAATATCTTCCAATTCAGCAATGTCTTTAAATGACATTTCTTTAAAAATACGCATCTTCAAAATATCGCGTTGAGATTCAGGTAAATACTCTAACAAATCGACCATTTGTGTTTCTAGTTCAACACGTGTCATTTCGTCCTGGGCATTTTCATCTTCCAATTTCAATGTGTGAAAAATATTAAAATCATCACGACTTGAAGACGATTCGGAAATCATTCTCACTTTGTTGTTCTTTCTAAAGAAGTCAATCACCAAGTTATGCGCAATTCTCATTGCCCATGGCAAAAACTTCCCTTCTTCATTATAGTTCCCTGCTTTTAGCGTGTTAACCACCTTGATGAATGTATCTTGAAAGATATCTTGTGCCAAAGCAGCATCTCTCACTTTCATGTAAATAAATCTGTAGATTTTATCTTTATGACGCATAAGTAAAGCTTCGAATGCTTTCTCCTCTCCATTGATGTATGCGTTGACTAAATCGCGGTCATCGATATTCTTTTCCATTGCCATAACTTACTGTATTAGGTAGTTTAAATTAAATTTCAAACTTGTTTAGAGTAATGTTATAATCAATAGGCTTCCGCGTTTTTTTAAGTAAATGAACTACTAATATACAGTTAATATCTGAAATACCAAATTTTAACGTTTTTTAAAGTTCTGTCAAATACATATACGCACGAAGAAAAGAATTGGTTGGGTCGAGATTAATTTTTTTTTCAATTTATTAAATAATTTTTTGCTCCGATCCTTCCGTAGACTCCGAAACCTCTCACTCAGCGTAAATTTTATAAGGAATCAAAGTTTAAGTATCAATATACTTTTTATCTTTGGTACACAGCAAAAATCAAAGGTCTTGCAAGAAAAATTTATCGAAGTTAAAGGAGCACGAATTCACAATCTAAAAAACTTAGATGTGAAAATTCCACATGGAAAAATCACCGTAATTACGGGTCTTTCTGGTTCTGGAAAATCGTCTTTGGCTTTCGATACTCTTTATGCAGAAGGTCAACGACGGTACATTGAAAGTTTATCCTCCTATGCACGTCAATTCTTGGGAAAGCTAGATAAACCTGAAGCAGATTATATAAAAGGTATTGCTCCTGCCATTGCCATTGAACAAAAGGTAACCTCAAACAATCCAAGATCTACAGTAGGTACAAGTACAGAAATTTACGATTACTTAAAAGTATTGTTTGCTCGATTTGGCAAGACGTACTCCCCTGTTTCGGGAAAAGAAGTAAAAAAAAACAACGTTACAGATGTTGTCGATTATTTAAAGACATTTAAGAAAAATTCTAAGGTTGTACTGTTAGCACCACTTCATGGATTTTCGAAATACGGAACGGAACGGCAGTTGGAAATTTTGAAGCAACAGGGTTATGTTCGTTTATTCTTTAAAAATGAATTTCTTCTTATTGATGACGCGATTGAGAACACCCCAGATGGAATTGAGCAATGTGAATTAGTCGTCGATCGATTAAGTATTGATTTTTCAATTGAAGAAAATGTTTCGCGCTATGGTGATTCTATTTCTTTGGCTTATGCTGAGGGAGACGGATATTGCTCCATTCTTTCCATAGACGATTCTAAAATTCAAACCTTTTCGAACAGATTCGAATTGGATGGAATGGAGTTTCAAGAGCCCAACGAACACTTTTTTACTTTTAACAATCCGTTTGGTGCCTGCAAAAAATGTGAAGGATTTGGAATGGTCATTGGAATAGATGAAAACCTTGTAATCCCAAATAAAAACTTATCTCTTTATGAAGGGGCAGTTGCTCCATGGAAGGGTGACACGATGAGTAAATACTTGAATAAATTCATTGATAAAGCAGATGGATTCCCAATTCATCGCCCTATAATTGATTTAACAGATGAGCAATTCCATTTGTTATGGAATGGAAGTAAAACTGTAAAAGGAATTCGTCATTTCTTTGAATTTGTTGAGAGTAAATCATATAAAATTCAATACCGCGTAATGCTATCTCGCTACCGTGGAAAAACAGATTGTCCCGATTGTAAAGGGACGCGACTACGAAAAGATGCGAATTACGTAAAAATCGAGGGCAAGTCAATTACCGATATTGTGCTTATGCCAATTGAAGAAAGTTTGTCTGTTTTCCAGTCGATGAAAAAAGAAAGTGATGACAATAATATTACAAAACGTATTTTCCCAGAAGTCATAAATCGATTGAGTTTCTTAAATGAAGTTGGACTTGGGTATTTAACCTTAAATCGTGCTTCTAATTCACTTTCTGGTGGAGAAGCACAACGAATTCACCTAGCAACCTCTTTAGGAAGTAGTTTGGTCGGTTCGATGTATATTTTAGATGAACCTTCCATTGGTTTGCATCCGAGAGATACAGAAAAGTTGGTAAAAGTCTTAAAGTCACTTCGCGATATTGGAAATACCGTAATTGTCGTTGAGCACGAGGAAGACATCATGCAAGCTGCAGATCAGATTTTGGATATCGGTCCGATGGCTGGAGTGTTTGGAGGAGAAGTTGTTTTTCAAGGAACACATAAAGAATTGATTAAAGCGAAAAACAGTTTAACTGCTGATTATTTGACAGGAAAAGCAGTAATTCCTGTTCCAGAACGACGTAGAACATCGAAAGATAAATTAAGTATTTCCGGAGCACGACAATTTAACTTAAAGAACATAGATGTTGACTTTCCTTTGCATAGTTTGGTCTGCGTCACTGGTGTTAGTGGTTCCGGTAAATCTACATTGGTGAAAGAAATTCTACTCCCAGCAGTTAAAAAGGAATTGGACATTTACGGGGATAAGCAAGGTGAATTTAAAGACTTCAAAGGTGATTTTAAACATGTAAAAGCAGTGGAGTTTGTTGATCAAAATCCAATTGGAAAATCTTCTCGAAGCAATCCAATCACCTATGTAAAAGCGTTTGATGACATTCGTGATTTGTACTCAAGACAGCCTTTAGCTAAAGTTCGAGGTTACAAACCAGGTTTTTTCAGTTTCAACGTGGACGGAGGTCGTTGCGAAGTTTGCGAAGGAGAAGGCGACATAACAGTTGGCATGCAATTTATGGCTGACGTTCATTTGAAGTGTGATCAGTGTAAAGGAAATCGATACAAAGCTGAAACCTTAGAAGTTGAATACAGAGGTAAATCAATTGCGGATTTATTGGACATGGACATCGAATCTGCCTTTGCTTTTTTTCAAGAAGGTACTGATAGATTGGAAGAGAAAATTGTAGCTAAAATTGAACCTTTGGTTAAAGTGGGACTGGGTTATTTAAAGCTCGGACAAGCTTCTAGCACATTATCTGGTGGAGAAGCTCAGAGAATAAAGCTGGCGTCATTCTTGTCAAAAGGAGCGAATAGTCCTGCCACCCTATTTATTTTTGATGAACCAACAACTGGACTACATTTTCACGATGTAAATAAGTTAATCATCGCGTTTAATGAATTGATTAACAAAGGGCATTCTATTATTGTTATAGAACACAACTTAGACGTAATCAAATGTGCCGATCATATAATTGATATTGGACCCGAAGGCGGATTAAAGGGAGGAAATGTAATGTTTACAGGTACTCCAGAGGATTTGATTAAAGAAGAGAAAAGTTACACTGGAAAGTATTTGAAGGAGAAGCTTCGCTAGACATTAAGATTTTAGGACGAAAGATTTTAAGACTAGTTTGCGGGAAAATCATACTTATTTACTTCGAAGTATCAAAAACGAATTGACGTATTCGTCCAATTCTTGGTATCAATCAAAAGGAGTTGATTTTTAAGTGGATTCAAATCCAATATCACTTTTACCGTTTCTTGTGCCATCATGGTGCCAATTATTCCAGGAAAACTGCCGAGGACACCATTCTCAGAACAATTCGGGACATCTTCAGCGTTCGGAGGTTCAGGGAAAATATCGCGGAGGTTTTTACTTCCTTGATAATTAAACGTCGCCATTTGACCTTCGAAACCTAAAATACTTCCGTAAATCAACGGTTTATTAATTTTCACGCATATATCATTTACAATGTAGCGCGTTAGAAAGTTATCACAGCCATCAACTATAAAATCGTATTGAGATAGAATTTCTTCTGCGTTTTCTTCTGTCAGGACAACGTTGTGTTCATTAATATTTGTATAGGGATTTTGAGCTTTCAATCGTTTTGCTGCACATTCGATTTTTGATTTCCCGATGTCTTCTGAAGTGTATAAGATTTGTCTGTGCAAGTTCGATTCCATAACCGTATCAAAGTCGATTAAGCCAAGCGTCCCAACTCCCATGCTATTCAAGTATTGCAATACTGGACAGCCCAATCCTCCTGCTCCAACAACGGCAACTTTGGCTTGTTTCAGTTTCGTTTGACCAAGGATACCGATTTCCTCCAGTACCATTTGTTTTTCAAACCGACCGAACTCTTCTTTTCCAATCATTGCGCAATAAATTGTTGGTCCCAATCCTTAAATACCGGCTCGTAACCAGCATCTTGAATAATCTTTGTCATTTCCTCTATACTTCGTTCATCACTGATTTCAAATTGCTCTAACGATTCAACATCAACGGCGTATCCACCAGGATTTGTCTTCGAACCAGCGCTCATTGAAGTCACACCCAACGGAATAACGTTGTTTCTGAATTTCTCGGATTCTCTTGTCGAAATGGACAATTCCACATCTTCATTGAAAATTCGGTAAGCCGTCAACAATTGAACAAGGTTCTTATCTGAAACAATAACATTTGGTTCTATGATTCCCTCTGCTGGACGCATGCGTGGAAACGAGATAGAATATTTTGTCTTCCAATACGTACGTTGTAAATAATCTAAATGCAAAGCAGTGAAAAATGATTCCACTCGCCAATCTTCTAATCCTAGTAATGCTCCGATTCCTATTTTGTGAATGTTCGCTTTTCCTAATCGGTCTGGCGTATCCAAACGGTAATCGAAATTGGATTTCTTTCCTTTTGGATGATATTGTTTGTACACTTCTCTGTGATACGTTTCTTGGTAGACCAAAACAGCATAAACTCCCGCTTCATGCAATTGCTCGTACTCGTCTTGATCTAACGGCTGTACTTCAATGGAAATATTCGCAAATTTTGATTTTATAAGGTTGATTGCGTTTAGAAAGTAACGCGTATGAACCGTATGATTTGCTTCACCAGTTACCAATAAAATATGATTGAAGCCGTGGTTTTTCAGAACCTCAACTTCTTGTAATATTTCTGAATCTGTAAGTGTTTTACGTTTGATTTTATTGTCCAGGCTGAATCCGCAATACGTACAAATATTGTTGCATTCGTTGCTCAAATACATTGGAGCGTACATCTGCATGGTTTTACCGAAGCGTTTTTGAGTCAACTCACTTGACTTTTGCGCCATTTGTTCAATATACGCTTCTCCAGCTGGAGAAATCATTGCTTTGAAATCTTCCAAATCAGGGCGATTGCTTTTAATAGCACGCAACACATCTGATTCCGTTTTAGAATAGATCGATGCTTTTACCTCATCCCAGTCGTATGTGTCGAATATTTTTTGGAAAGAACTCATTGATTATTAATCGTTTAAAAATGAAGTTAAGGGACTACTCGCCTGTGCTGAATTCTGTACTTTACCCAACTTTGCTTCAAACGCCAATCTTCCTGCTTCAACAGCTAATTTAAATGCTCTTGCCATTTCTGTTGGATTTCCGGCAACTGCAATTGCTGTATTCACCAACACCGCATCAGCACCTAATTCCATTGCGTAAGCTGCGTGAGACGGCGCTCCAATTCCAGCATCAACAATCACTGGAACTTTACTCTGCTCAATGATAATTTCTAAGAAGTCACTCGTACGAATACCTTTGTTTGTTCCAATTGGCGCGCCTAAAGGCATAACAGCTGACGTTCCTGCATCTTCTAACTGTTTGCATAAAACTGGATCAGCGTGAATGTATGGCAATATGATGAATCCCAATTTGGCTAACTCCTCTGTTGCCCGAAGTGTTTCAATGGCATCTGGTAACAAGTATTTTGGATCTGGGTGAATTTCCAATTTCAACCAATTAGTTTCCAGTGCTTCACGTGCCAATTGTGCTGCGAAGATGGCTTCTTTTGCATTTCTTGCTCCCGAAGTATTTGGCAATAAGTTGATGCGTGGGTGATTCAAATGCGATAAAATTGCGTCTGTATCTGTTTCCAAATCGACACGCTTTAGTGCCACAGTGACCAATTCGCTTTCCGAACTCAAAATGGCTTCTTCCATTTGCTGTGAAGAACCAAATTTTCCTGTTCCCAAGAACAAGCGTGAAATAAATTCTTTGTCTGCTATTTTAAGGTTTTGCATAAAGTGCAGTTTTAATGTTTTTTACAAATTCTGTGCGGTCCTCAGCATTCGTTATAGCCCCAGAAAGTGCTACTCCGTGAATTCCACATTTGACTAGTTCTTCTAGATCTTCAAGAACGATTCCCCCTATTGCATAAATTGGAATGGAAACTCCCATATCGTTCAACTTATCGGTAATACGTTGATATCCTTCAAGCCCCACTATTGGACTTAATTTACTTTTTGTTTCTGTAAAGCGATACGGTCCTAATCCTACGTAATCACAACGCTCACTGAAACGTTGTAGCACATGCTCTAAGGTATTTGCTGTTCCGCCAATAATTTTATCTGGTCCAACAATCTCTCTAACTTTACTTACAGGTGCATCGCCTAATCCAAGATGAACACCATCCGCATCTACGCGTTTAGCAATATCTGCAAAATCGTTGATGATTAAACCGGCATAAAAACGGTCGCATTCCATTTTTACTTTTTCAGCAAAATAGTTATTTGATAACTCCTCCTTTTGTTTGAAACGCAATTGGATCCAATCACAACCTGCGTTCAAGGCATTTTTGATGTTCGACAACTGTGCATCTGTCGTTTTTCCTTGCGATATGTATTGCAATTTACTGTACATGATACGCTAATCGTTGAGGGTTAGAATTTGCAGTAGTTTCCAGATATTGTTTGGCGTTTCTACACGATTGTACCAAGCTCAATCCTTTCGCTAAACCTGAAGCAATGGCAGATGCTAAAATACAACCCGTTCCGTGCTTGTCGTGGTATTCCGATACTTCAGACTTGATTTGAACTTCTTTGTCTTCGTACATCAAAACATCAGTTCCAATTTCAATGGAAGAGTGTCCGCCTTTCAATAACACATTTGTCATTTTAAGCAATTCACGTGCGCTTTCCATTTCGTCTTCTCCTCCACCCAATTCTATTGCTTCCAATGTATTCGGTGTGATCAAATCAATCAACGACAGTACATCATCTAAGTCTTCTTTTGTCACGTTTTCCAAAAACGGCTTTCCTGATGTTGCTACCAAAATCGGATCCCAAACAATATTAATTTCAGGATTCACCTCGCGGATGCGCAAACAAATGGCTTTTAACGTGGACAATTGATTAATGATCCCAATCTTTACCGCCTTTACTTCATAACTTTCCAATAAAGGGTTCAATTGACTCAAGATTTCGTCTTCCGTCATCCAATTTACACCCATCACTTCAAATTCCGTTTGAATAGTGGTTGAAGTCAGCACGCCGAAGCCCAAGCAATTGTTTTGCTCAATTGTTTTGATGTCTGCTAAAACTCCAGCTCCTCCCGTAGGATCGAAACCAGCGATACTGATTACTATTGGTCGTGTGTATTCCATTCGTTTGCTATCTTTTTATAGGATTCAACAGGATGTTCGCTTTGCCAAATTGCGCCAAGTATTCCTATTCCATCAAATCCGCGTTCTTTTAATTCAGCGCAATGGTCAGCGTTTATTCCGCCCAAGGCAATGATCTTTTGTTTTCTCAATGGCGATGCGGTGAACTGCAACGCTTCATTTTTATATCCCGGCTTCGTGATGCTTTCAAAAACAGGACTCAAAAAAGCGTAATCAAATGCTTCAATATTGTTCAGTTCTGCCTCAGAATGCGTGGATGTCGAAAGGACGTTTCCTTCTTTCTTCCAATTGGTGTGTTCTCCTTTGTTTCTTCGGTCGGTTGAAAAATGAAATCGGTGAATTCCAAATTCTTCTGACAAATGGTAAAACTGGTTCAAGACAACGCGCTCTCGGTATTCCGGTTTAATTTGTTCTAACATCGTTTTCACTTCCTGCTCGGTTGTATTTGGCTTCCGTAGGTGGAAAATCGGTAATCCCGCTTCAAATAATTGATTGATAATGGATGACTCGTTTTCTATTTCTTCAGGATGTGAGAGTACGATGATCATTTTTTTATTATTTATTTAACCGCGGAGGGCGCAATGGTTTTCGCAGAGTTTCGCAAAGGACTTAATTCATTATTCATTGTTTTTAACATAGCTTTTAAATTTTACAGCAAAGGGCGCAATGGTTTTCGCAAAGAGCGCAAAAAGATCCTACATTTCTCTGCGAAGCTCTGCGCCTTCTCTGCGCAACTCAGCGGTTATACCTAAAGGTATATCTCGCTTCCTTTCTGTTTAAACTCCTCCGATTTATCGAACATTCCTGCCGCTGCACTTTCTCTAATCTCCTGTGTAATTTTCATTGAACAGAATTTAGGTCCACACATTGAACAGAAGTGAGCAACTTTCGCTCCGTCTGCTGGCAACGTTTCATCATGGAATTCACGCGCTGTATCTGGATCCAACGATAAGTTGAACTGATCTTCCCAACGGAATTCGAAACGTGCCTTGCTCAATGCGTTGTCTCTGTATTGCGATCCGTAATGTCCTTTTGCCAAATCTGCTGCGTGTGCGGCTAACTTATACGTAATTACACCGTCTTTCACATCTTTCTTGTTCGGTAATCCCAAGTGTTCTTTTGGTGTTACGTAACATAACATTGCTGTTCCAAACCAACCGATCATTGCTGCTCCAATAGCTGAAGTAATGTGATCGTAACCTGGTGCGATGTCCGTTGTCAACGGCCCTAGCGTATAGAAAGGTGCTTCGTGGCATTCTTTCAATTGCTTGTCCATGTTTTCCTTGATCATGTGCATTGGAACGTGTCCTGGACCTTCAATCATTGTTTGAACGTCGTGTTTCCAAGCAATTTTCGTCAATTCACCCAATGTTTCCAATTCTCTGAATTGCGCTTCATCGTTGGCATCGGCGATAGAACCTGGACGTAAACCATCTCCCAAAGAGAAAGCAACATCGTATTGTTTCATGATTTCACAAATATCTTCGAAGTGTGTGTACAAGAAGTTTTCTTTGTGATGTGCTAAACACCATTTCGCCATGATAGAACCACCACGCGAAACAATTCCTGTCATACGTTTTGCCGTCAACGGAACGTAACGCAATAGAACTCCGGCGTGAATAGTGAAGTAAGAAACTCCTTGCTCCGCTTGTTCAATTAATGTATCGCGGTAAATTTCCCACGTCAAATCTTCTGCTACACCATTTACTTTTTCTAATGCTTGGTAAATTGGAACTGTACCGATTGGAACTGGTGAATTACGAATAATCCACTCACGTGTTTCGTGAATGTTGTTTCCGGTTGACAAGTCCATGATGTTATCTGCACCCCATCGACATGCCCAAACTGCTTTCTCCACCTCTTCTTCAATGCTTGAAGTCACGGCGCTGTTACCAATATTGGCGTTGATTTTCACCAAGAAGTTACGACCAATGATCATTGGCTCACTTTCTGGGTGATTGATATTGTTTGGGATAATTGCACGACCTGCAGCGATTTCCGCACGTACAAATTCTGGTGTAATTAATCCTTTTGGTGTCTTTGCTCCGAAGCTCTCACCTGCATGTTGGTGACTCATTGCTTCGAACTGTCCGTTCAAATGTTGCTTGATTTCATCAATTCGCTGATTTTCGCGAATGGCAATGTATTCCATTTCGGGAGTGATAATTCCCTGTTTAGCGTAATGCAACTGAGAAACATTTTTCCCTGGCTTTGCACGCATTGGTGCTTTAATGTGCTCGAAACGCAAGTGATCTAATTTAGGATCGTTCTTTCGCTCTTCTCCATATTGTGATGAAACGCCTGGCAATTGCTCAACATCTCCTCGGTCCAAAATCCATTGTTCACGGATACGCGGCAAACCTTTTTTGATGTCCACTTTATAATTTTCGTCTGTGTACGGACCACTGGCATCGTATACAGTTACTGGAGGATTGTGTTCTGTTCCACCTGTTGCTAATTTCGTTGGTGAAAGTTGAATTTCACGCATTGCTACTTTGATTGGGTGCAATACCCCTTCTACATAAACTTTCTTAGATCCTGAGATCGGTCCCGTGGTGATTGTTTTCTCCGTCGGTGTTTTTTCGATTTTTGCCATAATTGTTATCCTCCTTGAGTTGCTTTAATAATAATGATTGTATCGTTTTGGTGTAAAATTGTGCTGTCCCATTCTAACTTGGGCACAACACTTTGGTTGACGGCAACGGCTATTCCTTTGGTATTCTCGCCAGAATTTGTTGCGACAACAGTTGATAAAGAAGTATTTTCTTTAACGGTTGTTTTTACATTGTTAATTGAAATTTCCATTCCTTTTCTTGTATGTATTACAATGCACCTTAGGAATGGCAAGAACTTATGCCTTTTCTACTTTTCCCTACGACAGTATGAACTGTATCAGGTTCGAAGGGTTATTCTCAGCTCGTAAAAACGAACACCCCTAAAGTACGATGTAAATGTACAAATTATTTAAATGGGGAAAGAAGGATTGGTGAGATTTAACAAATGTGTGATTGAGAATGCGCACTTTTTATAGAATTAGAACTATTGCGTTAACAAATATTAAGAAAAGTGGGACTCAGTGGGAGTTATAGGGGAGTTATAGGGGATCCGTAGGCAAGGCGTATGGGAGATGTGATGGAAATTAATTAGAAATACATGATTACGTAAAATTCAACTCTCGAGGAGGTATTCTGGAAGTATGCACCGTGCTATAGCACCGTAGGTAAATCCAGCGAAGCGGGGAGTTTGGAATCTTGTTTTTCTCTAAACCACGCGATAGGAATCGCTACGGTAGCTGGGGGATGGAAATTATGGAACGCATGCAATGTTATTCTTATCTCTTTACTTACACAGCTTCACTTCGTGGCTGATGATTGGCACAAATCCAGCGGAGCGAGTGCTATTATATGCATAATTTACATATTCTCTAATCTGAAACCTTAATTAATATGTACAAGGCGGTTTTAAATTCTTCGATTATATACTTTTCCTTCTGCGACCAATAAAAATTTCCAAGCAGTAGTGCTAAAAACCAAAAAATAGACCAACCAATAATAGTCCCTGTAGAAGCTCCATCATGCGATAAGAAAATATCAAATACGATAATACTAAGGTAAAACAAAAGCACCCCATACAAGATTGGACGGATTTTTGTCGTGCATCGAATCAACTGTAAATCAGAGTTTTTAGATTTTAAATTAACATTTATAGTACCGTCCTGCTTAACATAAGAAATCGATGTTGTCATTTCTAACGGGGTGTTATCTTCAGGTTCAATAGTGAAAGATTTGGAACTTATTTTTTTTACACGCAAATCCTGTTTACATGTCTGTCCATTCGCCAATTCATCCATCAATGAAATCAATTCCCCCATAGAGCCGTGAAAGCGAATTGTTTTGTCTAATCGAATTAGATTTAGAATATAAATGTACAGCTTTTCCATTTTCTGGTTCAGTCTACTCTTACGGTTGCATCTAACTTTAATGATAAAAACACGTAAAAACGGTTAGGTGGGTTGGTTGGTTATTTTTAGCCAAAATTATACTAAATTAAATTTCACTCAATTCTTAACACTTTTTCCGTAGTACCATCACTATAGATGTAGATGAGTACAGTGTTTGGCTTGTCTTCTGACTTTCTTCCCAAAAGATCCGTTATTTGAATAACTTGTCGATAGTCATCATTATGAAGTTCATTTAATCCAACATAATCAACTATTAAACACATTGTTGTGTCGATACATTCTCCTAAAGTAAGTATAAGTGCGTAATCACCATTTTCTTCTGGAATAAGATGTTGATTTGGAGTCCACCAGGAAATCGGAGCGTAATTACTATCGCAATGAACCCACATATAATCGTCTGCATAATGAACTGGCGAGGTTGGATAACCAAATGAGTTATACCAAAGCGTATCTATTGGCCAGGTATTATTTTCAGGAAATCGTAAGTCTTTTATTTCACAATCTGACAGCGCGCGATTATATATTCGTGCCTCATCGATTAGAGCATTATAGTAATTACCCATACCTAAAGGAGAGTTGGTAGCTGCAAATAAAAGCTCTTGGGTCATGGTATAAATGGTATCGACAGATACACTATCTTGTAAAAAACCATCGAGATATAGTCGAGCAACTTGTCCATCCCAAGTACTGGTAACCATATGGTAAACAAAAGGGTCGGATAAAACAATCGACTTGAGAATTCGATTTGCGCCTGCATGAACTGAACATATAGTATCATTTATTTTTCTGATTCCGTACCCGCTTATTGTATCGCCAAATTCATTTAGATAGGATTGCAATATAATACCTGTGTTGGGCTGAGGTTCAACGGTTTCAATAGGAGCTATCCAAACATTAAAAGTATATCCACTATATGAAGTATTAAAGTTATCTATTCTTACAAATGCTGAAGTGTCAAAATATAAACTATTGCCTTGAAAGGCAGGTGAGGAAGGACCAGCTGGACCATAAATGACACCGTCATAACCATTTCCAGTATCGTCATCCGCATTTGTATCAAAGGAATAATGTGCTACTAGACTATCTAAAGGTTCACTTTGACTATAGCATAGAGGAGATAAACCTATAATAATTAGAATTACGTAAATCCTATTAATCAAATTCTTTTTCATAAGAATATTATTAGTCGTTCATATAACGCAACTAGCCAATTGAAGGTTGGTTGTCATTGCGCACAAATTGGCTAAAGACTATAGCGTTTAGCCAATTGTATGTTCTCCTCCAAATCTATCACTTCTCCCCAAATAAACCATTGCGGGAAATACACTTTTTATTCTTATTTATCCACAAAATGGTTGGCTTTTAGAGGTAAAGGAACTGTCTTGCTTATTGGAATCACAATTAGTTCATGAAGCGAAAATTAACCGCATGAAACGTCTGTAAATCCAAACGTGCGGAAGTTCAACAACAAAAAACGGGAGATAAACTTAATTACCTCCCGCTTCATTCTGTTAAGTAGAATTATTCTTTTACAAAACGTTTTATCGCTGTTCCGTTCGTTGTTTGAATATGTAAAACGTATGGTCCATTTGCTAATTGATCAACAGAGAAATGATTCGTTCCTTCTTGCTGAACTTGTTTTCCTGTTACATCGTAAATCACAATAGATTCAATTTGCTCTGATGATTCAACGCTCAAAAAGTCCTTTGTTGGATTAGGATAAACGCTTACTAAAACCAATTGATTTTCTTCTAGCTCCACTGTACTAATCGTTGTACACGATGAAGTAACTGTGCAATTTCCAATCGTAATTTCAACTGCATACTGTCCATTTTGAGTTGCCGTAAAAGATGCATTCGTAGCACCATTGATTGGCGCGTTTCCATTCAAGCAATCAACCCATTGGTACGTAGCTCCATTCGTTTGGTTCGAGCTAATTGTCACGCCTGACAATGATACAGTTGCATCAATTGTGTTAATTGTGACTAACTGATTTTGGGTAGACACATTCCCGTTTCCATCGTCATACGACCAAGTGATTGTTGTTGTCGCTGTTATAGGAAAGGTAGTTGCCGTAGTTCCCGAAATACTTCCAATACAGTTGTCAGTTGCTAGTGGATCAACCACAGATTGCACATCGCAATAAGATACAATTTCTGGTAAAATCGCTTGATTTGGAGTTGGCGCTGTGATATCATTAATCACTACATTTTGCACCTGCGTAGATAAATTACCACTTCCATCATCGTACGTCCATGTCACGGTTGTGTTTGACGAAATCGGTAAGCTTGCATTGTGTGTTCCCGAGATCATTCCTATGCAGTTATCAGATGCTGTCGGCGCTGTTAGACTTGTGATTTCGCATTCTGATGTTAAATCTGACAAACTAGCAACGTCAGGAACGGGTGCCGTGACATCTAGAATCGTTACAACCTGATCTTGAGTAGATGTGTTTCCATTTCCATCATCGAACGTCCAAGTAATTGTTTGTGATGTGTACATTGGAAATACGGTGTTGTGCGTTCCAACAATAGTTCCTGCACAGTTATCCGTTGCCGTTGGTGGTGTTAAACTGATTAATGAACATTCTGCAGTTGCAGTTGCAAGTGATGCGTTGTCGGCAACTGGTGCGGTAATATCATCGATAACCACACTTTGCGTTTGCGTAGATGTATTTCCACTTCCATCGTCATACGTCCACGTAATCGTTGCTGAGCTCGTTATTGGTAAACTCGCATTGTGCGTTCCAATGATTGTTCCTGCACAATTATCCGCCGCAGTTGGTGCTGTTAAAGCAACAATTGAACATTGATCCGTCAACGTTGGTAGTGATGCTACATTCGCAATTGGTGCGGTAACGTCGTTCAAAACAACACTTTGTGTTTGTGTTGAAGTATTGCCATTTCCATCATCGTATGTCCAAATAATAGTTGAATTTGAAGTGATCGGTAACGTAGCGTTATGGGTACCTGTAATCGTTCCCGCACAATTGTCCGTGGCTAATGGAGCAGATAAAGAGGTAACACTACATTCAGCTGTAATTGTTGGCAATGACGCAAGGTTCGCAACTGGTGCAATGTTATCGTTGATCACAACGTTTTGAATCTGTGTTGATGTATTTCCATTTCCATCATCGTACGTCCAAGTTACAGGAGTAGAAACGGTAATTGGGAAAGTTGCATTGTGTGTACCTGTCACAGACCCCACACAGTTATCCGTTGCTGTTGGTGCAGACAAGGAAGTAACGCTACATTGTGCCGTTACGTTCGAAAGACTAGCAACAGTTGGTACTGGAGCAATATTATCAACACCAATTACAACAGTTACCGTTTGCGACATTTCAGTAAAGCAAGCTGGATCGGCCGGTGGAGGTGTACATATAATTTGTCCCGCTAACCAATTTGCGTTAGGCGCTGCCATGTTCATCAACGTACCATTGCTCGTTCCAGCTTCATCAAGTGCTACTGAACCAGTTGCGTCATTCAATGTATAATAATCAACCAAACCAGCTTGTGGACCACTCAAACAATTGTCTTTATTGTCGTTGATCTCCGTAATTGAACGAACAGAACTCCACAGGCGAACTTCGTCCATTTTTCCAAGGAAGGTTCCAAATCCCCAACCTGGGTTTGCAGCGGAAGATTTAATGTACCCCATAGTTAACTCAGCTCCCGGCGATTTTGCCAATGGTGAACCGGCAACATTTTGAAACAATGTTTGTTCAACTCCATTGAAGTAAACTTTGGTCGTTGTGCCATTATACGTAACAGCCAAATGATACCAATTACTAGCTGGAGGAACTGTGAACACACCACCAGAAACCGTTAAACCTGCATGATTTCGGTTGTAGACGACAGCAATTCGATTAGAACCTGACTGATGATAAATTTCAATGTCACTTTGTGCTGCAGTTCCTGCAAAGAAGATGGCTCTACTTGGAGTACCTGGATTTGGTGCATTGATCCAACCTTCATAGGTGAATCCTTGGCTATAGTCAAAACTTGCCTCACAAGGCATATTCACGAAATCATTTGTTCCATCGAAGTTTAAAGACGTATTATTGATGTTTGACACTGTTTCTCCATACACGTTGTAAGTCGTAGTCGAGGAAATGGTTCCCGTGTTGAATGAAATCGAACCTCCTGTTCCAGAAATAGGTCCTGCCACAATCGCATCGTTTGCATCGTCTCTCAAATAGTAATTAATTCCAGCAACAGATGAAGCGAGGGACACGGTTGATGAACCACTTGCGCACAATGATGTTGGATTTGCACTTACACTTTCATCGCCAATTGCAGGCAAAACAGTTACTACAGCAGTTGCCGTTGATGTGTTTCCAGAATTATCCGTTGCGGTAAGTACAACTGTATTTGCACCAATAGTTGAACAATCGAATTGGTTGATATCTAAGCTTAAAGAAGGCGCGGCACAATCTGCTGTTGAGCCATTATTTACTTGCGAAGGTGAAATGGTTGCACTCCCTTGAGAATTTAGTTGAACACTTATATTTTGTGTAATAGCGGTTACCGTCGAACTTTCGCACGCTGCTGTATAATTGATGTTATCCAAAATGACTTTTCGGTTCCCACTCGGTCCTTGTTTCAGACGAAATGCGATGTATTTATCATTTCCAGCGTAGGCAGAAAAGTTGACGCTATACGTTCCTCCAGTTGTTTGCGGTGGATTGAATGTTTGAACAAGCACAAAGGAAGCCATATCTGTTGGTGAAGTCACAACACCGACTTCCACAGGTGAACCTGCAAAACCGAATCCGCGTTCAGCATAAAAGGTCATTGTTCCATGCGCGTTTGTCAGTAAAGGAGTAATGAGGTGTGACACAGCATAGTTCGTCCATTGCTGATCGTCTGCTGTCAGATGCACAGCTTGTCCAGAAATATATGCGTTAGCATAAAACTGAGTAAAATTGGTACTCCAACAAGTTGGTAAACCTGCCGCGAAGTTCTCAGAAAGCGTTGCTACTGGAGTAGCGCATTGCGAGAATGATAATTGGGTGGAAATTGATACGAGAGCGATTAAACTCAATCGTTTTAACGTGTAGATTGCTTTTTCTATTTTCATTTCTGTGAATTTTGCATCAAAAGTAAATGCAATAAGACTGTTTATAAGAAACGAATCAAGGAATGGACAATTTAATTCAGGAATGGATTTTTTCGACTCGAAATCACTCAAAGATTGGGATCTTTTCCAACGCTACTATTCTTTTTGTTCTTGTTAAATAGGACATGGTTAAATTAAAAAGAAAGCAGTAGAGCGGAAAAAGAAAAAAGATGATGTTGTTGTCTAGACAGGTTATTAAGGTAAGAGTCCAACATACTAACGCTATGTTCCAACCAATGGACTTTTCTGTTTTAGGTGATTTAACTCCTTTTATTAAAGTGGGGATTCCTAAAACTAGATCGGCTAGAATGGCAAAAATGGTAGTCAACCATGGATCTGAAAAGATGATATACAACGCTACACATGCTAAACCGAGGTATAAAAACTTCCAGTCTTGCGAACGCATTACGAAGTTCTTTGTTAGAAAGGCCGATAGAAAAATAAAGGTACATCCGAAAGCGGCAAAGAGGTGTCCGGTCAACGTCCAATCCCATCCGTATTGAATAATTTGAGATACTAAGGCGACGGTAACTAAAATCGACCATCCAAACCAAGTAAACAAGCTAGGTGTTATTTGTTTTTTTAAAACTTGAATCAGATAAATAGACTGCGCAACAGCTAAAAATATACCCGCAATAAGATTTATGGCAAACTGATATTCCAGTATCATCGGTTATTGAGGTGTTGCTTTTTGGTATGTGTTATTTTGGGTCAAAGCTACTATAAATCCTGTATCATCCATTCTTTTCTGAGAGCAATTGGTTCTTCACTTTAGGATGATTCATAATCATCTTTTTGAAATCTTCAAAATCTTGGTAATTATTGGGAGAATCTTTGATTTGCTCATATAAAAACGATTTGTCACTTTGTGGATAAATGATGACCGTTTCTCCAAATCTCAAGTCAAACAGTTTCATATTTACCAATAGGCTAGAAAATCCGTCTGGACTTGCAGAAAACACCCAATCGTATTCATTACTCGAAACCTTGAAGTAACCTTGAGCTGTTAAGTAAGGAAAGTTTCTAGAGTTAACTGATGCCGTTTCTTCCGAATCTTTATCATTAGTTAGAACCAATAATGTCAATTTTTCGATAACCTTCTCACTCTCAAAACTTTCATATTCACCAATTCGATATCCTTTAAAAACACTACCGTTTACTTCCAAAATAAAAGGCACACTCGAAACAGCATACTCATATTCCGCAACGGGACAAGGGGATTGAATTAATGGAAAACTGTTATATACTTCGTTGTATTTCAAATAGGTTTCTTTATCAAATTGCAATTGCTTAACGTCCCACTTTGTACTGTCCAAGTGATCTGTTGCCTTTTGTTCTAGGCGTTCAATACTCCATTCATTGACCCCTGAAAGTTCAGTAGAAGCAATTGGTTTTTCTGTTACCTGACAAGATGCGATAAGCAGTCCAACTGCTATTAAGCTACGTATTTGCGAATTCATTTTCAAATTGTGTTTTTTAAATCTACAACTTCTCCCCTAGTTCGTTAACTATTCTATACATCCTTTAAGTGCTTCTCAAAATATACGTTGATAGTATTTAGCAATTTATTTGCAATGTCCAAATTATTAGATTCTGAACTCGCTTTTGTTATTTGACTGTTCGCATAATACTCTCCCGAAGTCAGCTTACTCGTTGGTTCATCAATAAGATGAATATGAGTTTGGGCTCCTTTTTCTTTGGATTTTCCTAATAATTTAAAAATCATTTTAGATAACGATCCTGCACTTCGCCCAAGATTAGTATTGACCATACCTGGGTGCACCGCATAAAATGAGATTCCTGTATACGCTTCTTTTTTAGCGAAAAGTCGCATCATTAGTATAACTCCAAGTTTAGATTGGCGATATGCTTTAAAGCCTGAAAAGGATTTTCTAAATTCAATATCAGAGAAGTCTACTACCCCTTGATGGAGTCCAGAAGCAGTGAAAATAACTTTTGCGTTTCCATCAGTTGGAAGTAATTGACTTAATCGTTGAAAAATTAGAACGGGCGCCAATAAATTGACTTGTAAGGTCTCTTCAATGTGATCTTCGGTTTCAACAAATTTAAAGTTCCAAACTCCTGCATTTAAAACCAGTAGATCAATCTTCGAATATGTTGTTTGGACCGTCTCACACGCATGTTGGATTGACTTGAACGAAGATAGATTGCACATAATGGGATCAACAGTGCAATTTGCATCCACTTCTTTTAAATCTAAAACGAGTGAATCAAGTTTGTCCTTTGACCTACCAAAAACGATAAGCGAATAACCTTGTTTTACAAGATGCCGTGCAATGACTACTCCGAACCCTGAAGTTGCGCCAGTAATGAGTGCTATTTTATTTTTATCCGCCATGTCTATTTATTAGCTAAAAACAATATGGTCTTGATTCCATTTGTTCTCCTTCAAAGCTAACACTTATCCTCTAATCTTCGCCGAAAGGGAATAGCTATGTTTTAGTTTTTTTTTATCACCAAAATTCCGCTTATATTTATCACCATGAAATTAATTGGAGCTTTAATTCTTATATTAACTACTTGTATTCTGTCTCTTATACACATCTGACGCTGCCGACGATCTACTCTGTG